>JBMQEM010000164.1:0-4070 GCA_049363815.1 Bacteroidota bacterium | reverse complement strand
CTTGCATTTTTCGGATTAAAATCCTTTCACTAATTTCTTTGTAACCCTTTTTCCATCAATTTTTATTATCACAAAATAAACCCCATCAGGAAAATCTGAAATTGAAATTAATTTCTTTTCAGCTAAAAAAACTTTTTGAAAAAACATCGTTTTCCCTTTTACATCAGTTATTTCTAAATCAACAATTCTGTCCTGAAGTATTCCGTCAGCATACACAGAAAAATAATTTGCACATGGATTCGGATAGATTGCAAATTGAATTTCATTCCCATCAGGAACTGAAGTCGGAATTATAAAAGGATCACTCCATTTTACTTCTGTCAGGATTGAATAATCAGAAAGTGTATTTAAAAAAGCCTCCAGTTCCATAATTTGAGTTGGAGTAAAGTCAAAACGTTTTGGACTAAATGCACCGGTTAAGGTGTCCATAACCATTAAACCCGGAGTCAAATTCATGTGAAATTGAATATTTGTGCTATAAAAATCAATAACTTCAAAAAGTGAATTAAAACGACCATCGTGCATATATGGACCGGTCAATGCTATATTACGTAATGTTGGTGTTTTGAATTTACCAATGTCGCCCTGATTCCCTGTTACTTCATAAGCTCCTGAATCAATTGTAGAAATAGCATCAAGTCCATTGTTTGTTAAGAACTGCCCGCCTGTAAACGCATCTGTTCTATGGCAAACAAAACAATCACCGCCGCCAAAATCAGAAGTCGAAAAGAAAATTCGCTTGCCTTCATTTTCACGTGGTGTGAAATTCGAAAAAGGGTCAGTTGGTGAAAACACCTGAGCCCTTCCAATATCGTACTTACTTGAATAACTTATAATACTACGGACAAATTGTGCTAAAGCCTGTCCGATTCTTAATGTAGTAACCGCAGTGTCGCCAAATGCATTTGAAAATAATTGCGAATAATATGGTTGTTGCTGAACGGCCTGCACAAGTTGCGCAAGAGTTAACCCCATTTCAATTGTATCCTGAATTGGCATTAACACTGCCTGTTCTAATGTGTCTCCTCTTGTATCCCAGAACATTCGTCCTCCGGAAAACCATCTGCTATTCACAAGCGACATGGAATTTCTGCGCGTAAAATCACCATGAAGACCAACACTCTTCGATGTTGTATCGGAAAAGGCATGTTCCTGTTGATGACATGAACCGCATGAAATAGTATTGTTACGACTTAAATTTTTATCATAGAATAATACTCTCCCCAATGTAGCGCCATCATCCGATATCGGGTTATTAGAGGGCGTATTGTCTGTGGATGTAACATCAAATGCGCTCATATGAGCAGGCAGATTTAAACTTTCATAATCATAAGGAACCGGCGGCAATACTGGATTAGTTAAACTAACTAAAGTTATGAGAAGGAATATACCGATAAAAGTTTTTAAAAGGTAGTATCGTTTTTTCATACAGTGAAGTCAGAGCCGGAATTCAATTAAATTTACAATTACAATATATAAAATTCTTACTTTACAATTGGAAAACTAAATATAATATTACTTCATAATTATCAAATTTCCGCCAATGCAGAATTAACGTTGGTGATTGAAGTCCGGATTCGGGTAAAATTAACTAAAGAAAATATTTGTATTTATTTCTGAAAGACCAATTGCCGCTTCTCAAAATTCTTTGTGTAGTCGTCGACAAAGATAGACGTGAAAATCAATTTCGCAAAAAAGAACGCGCTCCAATTTGAAGCGCGTTCTTTTTTAAAGTATATACTCTAATTGACAAAATTATTTCACCGGAAACCCTCTCTTCTTCATCAACGCTTTCGTGTCCGCATTTCTTCCTCTGAAAGTCTTGAAACCTGTTTCGGGATCGATCGTATTTCCCACTGAGAAAATGTTTTTGATCAGACTGGCAGCAACGGCTTTATCGTATGGTCCGCCGGCATCTGTGAATGCGCTGTAAGCATCTGCTGTGAGAACATCTGCCCACAGGTAGCTGTAATATCCTGCAGAATATGAGTCAGAGCTGAAGATGTGCGCAAATTGTGGAGTGCGGTGACGCATTACAATTTCTGATGGCATGTTCAGCTGTTTCAACATATCTTTTTCAAATTTATCAGGATCGATATTGTCCTGATCACTTGTGTGAAGTTTCATATCGACCAATGCACTTGATAAAAATTCTGTTGTTGCAAAACCTTCATTGAAAGTTGAAGCTTTTTCAATTCTTTCTACAAGAGTCTTCGGAATTGGAACGCCGGTCTTATAATGAATCGCGAATTTATTCAGCACTTCAGGAGTGGATAACCAATGTTCCAGCAACTGCGAAGGGAATTCAACATAGTCACGCACTACATTTGTTCCGGATAATGTCGGATAGGTAACATTAGACGCAAGTCCATGTAAAGCATGACCAAATTCATGGAATAAAGTGCTTGCATCATCCCAGGAGATCAACACGGGTTCGTTTGCACTACCTTTTATGAAATTAGAATTATTGGAAACAATTGTTGTGATGTTTCCGTCCATACGTTGTTGATTTCTGTATGCATTCATCCATGCACCTGAACGTTTTCCTTTTCTAGCATACGGATCAAAATACCATAGTCCGATATGCTTACCTGAAGTCTTGTCTTTTACTTCCCATACCTTAACATCGGCATGATACACAGGAATATTATTCAAAGGAGTGAATGAAAAATTAAATAATTCACCTGCTACCCAGAACATTCCTTCACGTAATTTTTCAAGTTGAAGATACTCTTTCACTTCATTCTGATCGAGATCATATTTTGCCTTTCGGACCTTCTCTGCATAAAAACGATAGTCCCATGGTTCGATCTTGATCTTTGCACCTTCTTTATCGGCCATTGCCTGCATATCTGCAACTTCTTCTTTTACTCTTGCTATTGCTGCCGGCCACACAGACTCCATCAGTTCCATTGCCTTCTCAGGAGTTTTTGCCATTGAATTCTGCAAACGCCATTCCGCATGATTCTTAAATCCTAATAATTGTGCACGCTCTTTTCTCAGCTTAAGAATCTGTGTGATGATCTTATTGTTATCATGCTCATCACCATTATCACCACGGTTAACAAACATCTGCCAAACTTTCTCACGCATTGCACGATTTTCTGAATATGTTAGAAACGGCTCAACAGATGAACGCGTATTTGAAACTACCCATGACCCTTCCAGCTTTCTGTCTTTAGCTGCATTTGCATAACCATTTTTCATTGATGCAGATAATCCGGCAAGGTCCGCTTCTGATTTTATTTCAACCATTCCGTTCGACTCATCTGCTAATAGATTTTGTCCGAACTTAGTGAACAATGAAGCAAGTTCCTGATTGATCTTCGACATTTTCTCCTTTGCTTCACCGGAAAGTTTAGCACCGGCACTTACAAAATATGTGTAATCGCTCCAAACAAGACGCTGTTGTTCCGGAGTAAGTTTTCCTGATTCTCTTGTATTATAAACCTGTTCTATTCTTTTGAATAATTTTTCATTCTGAACGATCTTATCGTCGAATTCAGAAAGTTTAGGAGCCATCTCTGTATCCACTTTTTGAAATTCTTCATCATTCATTGTTGAACTCCAGATTCCAAACATGGTCATAACACGATCGTACATTTGTCCACTGCGTTCCAAAGCTGCGATCGTATTCTCAAATGTTGCGGGCTCAGGATTGTTTGCGATCTTTTCGATTTCAGCTAATTTCTCTGCCATTGCCATTTCAATGGCAGGCTTAAAATCCGAAACTTTCACTTTGTCAAGTGGAGGAATTCCACCGAAATCTCCTGACCATTTATTTGTAATGGAAACCTCAGTATTTAAAGCTGCATCCGTTCCGGCAGAAACTTCTGCTGAACCAGCAATAGAAGTTAATGCTACAGTAGCGACACTTGCAAACATCGCAACTCCTACTGTGTACTTTAGTAATTTTCTGTTCATCATGTTAGATTTTGTGAGGGTAAATTAATTACTCTTTTCGGACTTTCAATAAAAACACAAGTGTTTTAACAAAACCTTAAGAAAATAATGTAGTGAAATGAAGTGAAACGAAGTAAAATGAAGTGAAATGAAGTGAAATGAAGTGA
>JBMQEM010000163.1:0-120737 GCA_049363815.1 Bacteroidota bacterium | reverse complement strand
GTTCGCTGACTTTTTTGTCAAGCGGTGCAAGTAAAAAATCACGGACTTTTATATCATCGATCAAAAAACCTTTGGCATCGGTCACATAGATATTACTGATCGTCTCGCTGTCGTTTCCATTTTTGCGGATATAATCGAGCACTTGCTGAACAGTCCAGTCTTCTTTCACAGAAATGAAATCAGGAGTCATCAGACGCCCGATACTGTCTTCCGGATAAAGTAAAAGTGCTTTGGTTGTCTTGCGTTCTTCGTCAGTCAGAAGCGACAGATAATGCTGTAAGGTTTCTTCGGGAAGTTTTTCGAAGAGGGCTGTCCGGTCATCCGGACTGATCTGATTTAATGTTGCTGCGACCTGCTCAACAGAATAAGAGCGTAGAAGCTCCATTTGTTTGTCGAAGTCGAGGTTCTCAAAAGTCTTGATCGCCTTTTCGGCATCCAGAACCTGAAAAATCTTAATAAAATCTATTTCTTTGGAATCATTGATCAATTCAGCCAATTCCTCAGGCTGAACCATGGCACTTAAATGCTTCAGCTTATATAAATTGCCCGAAACCAGCCTTTCAGCCAGCAATTCTTTTTCTTCAGCGGTAACCATGGATGATCGTCCATTTGAATGTTAAAATTTATTTGTCCCCGCGAAGGTAGCAAATTGTTTTTGAGAAGATGGAGAATCTCATTTTAAAAATTACAAAGGAATTGGGCTTAACTTGAAGGTAGTTGCAGATTTCAGGTTACAGGTTTCAGGTTGCTAACCTGTAACTTGAAACCTGTAACTGCGTTCACACCTTCTTCCTGACAAAATACTGGTAATCCAGATAATACAAAAACTTAAGCGAAATGGAATTCGTCTGAGGGGATGAAAGCATCCGGTTAAAATTCCGGAAATAATCATAATGTGTTTTATTGTCGTCAAGCAAAATGATGTTCTTGAATGTAGCGATGAATGAACTTCCCGGTGCGAATTGCCAGTTATATACAACATCAACCGTAAAGTAATTACTGTTAAAATCATAGTCGGTCAGTTCTGTATGTGCTCTTGGTATCAGTTCACCATCGCCCATTAGCTGAAAGTAATCCTTATAGGTTCCTTCAGACCAGTAATGACGACCGGTAAGAGAAAGACTCATGTCATTCTTAAACAGATACCGGGTAGTGATGGCATTGGTAATGGTAATAATATCCCGGCTACCGTAAAAGATACTGTTTTCGTTTTCATTGTAATCGATATATCCGCGGTCGTTTTCATAGACATCCAGAAAATGCTCCAGGCGGATGGACATTTTATCGCTTACCCTTATGATCGGATTTAAATAGTAGCCCAGAGACCTGTAACCCCATTCATCGATGAAGTTGAAGCGACCACCGAAATCAAAAGCAAGTTTCTTATTGTAGTTGGTTGTGAAGTTCACACTTCCGTAATGCGAACCGGGAACTCTGCAAAACCTGCCTTGAATTCGCGGTTCATAATAATCATAACTGTCAGCAAGTGACCTGCCGAATTCACTATAGATCGACCAGTTGTTATTGAACAGCAGGAAGAAATTCATCCCAAGAGTGATGTCAGTCATTTTATTTCCGGCACTCAGACGTCCACTTCGGTTAAGAAATGGCGTAATATTCCCTTGTTTAAAATACTTCCAGAACGGATTAAAGGCTTGAACTGTCCAATAGGTATTAAACGATGTATAATCACTGTAAAAATTATAACCCAGATCGTTCTTATCATAATTCTCGTTAGCACTTTCGTATGAGATCCCGTATTGAGAAACACCCTTGATCTTGTCGAATGCAACAAAATACAAATTCCCGTCTTTTACGTTTTTAGTTCCCGACCATTGTGTTACATGCGTTAGATTTCCTGCACCTGAGATCTGGATCGTATTATTTTTGTCCTGATAGGCCCCACGCAAGGCAGTCACATTTGCATCCCTTGCTTTCCCATCTCTGGTGACATTAGTATTGATCAGTGATACGTTACTGTTGTGCTTCAACTGCTGATCCAGAACGATGATATTAAAATTGGTCAAAGGTTCTGTTAGCAGTTCACGATAGGACCCATCAGCCTTTTTTATTCTTGCATAAGTATTTGCGGTAATTGCGTTTAAAATTCCTATTCCCAGGCCTTTATCAGTACGACCCGATAATTTAGTTGCATTCACTAATCGCGCCTTATCAGGATTTTTTTCGAGGACTTCACCTTCTTCCAGCTGATAAGGTACATCATAGAAAAGCCCGGGAGTTTCGCCAATTCTTCTTGAGTAAAACAGATTTCCTTTAGAAAAAAGAGTAGTTCCTTCTTTGAAGAAGGGGCGTTTTTCATCATAGATCGTTTCGAAGGCTGATAGATTTTTGACCTTATTATCACTTTGAACCTGGCTGAAATCCGGAAGCAAGGTCATGTCGATCGTAAATCGCTCATCAATTCCATACTTTAGATCCGCACCTCCGGTATAACCAAATGAATTGTCGTACCCGGTCTGTAAGCCGTTTTCAAATCTCGGAGCCCGGTCTGCATAAACAGAAAAATAAGGAGTCAAGGTCAATCTTACCGGAGGTTTTATGTCATGTATACCAGTCATTGTTCCCCAATAGAGCATTTTATTCTGGATCTCTTTTGGAGTCAATGTCCATTGATCGTATTCACGGTTTCTTCTGATCGATCTTGCAAATTGCAAGCCCCATATCTGAGATTGTGTAGATGGAAACCGGATCGCCGAATAAGGGATCTTCATTTCAGCGGTCCAGCCGGTAGAAGTTATTTTAACAGCACTCTGCCAGACAGCATCAAAGGTGATATCATCATCCAGGTATTCAGTCTGAACGCCCGAAGCTGTTACAAGAAAAACATAACCACTTTGCCGCTTATTGTATGGGTCAATTGCAAAACGGAATCCGTCAGCATTCAGGTTCAGCCCTTCATCACGGTTTCCTAATTCATGGAGGATGCTGTCCGGGTGTGTATCATGCATAACGGCAAATACGTAAATAGCTGTGTTGTCATACACCACCTTGACATCCGTCCGTTGTGTAATAGGCGCGCCTTCGATTGGTTCAAGCTGGGTAAAATCTCCAGCAATCGTTGCCATTGCCCATGCGGGATCATTTTCTTCTCCGTCTATCTTGATTTCACTGATGGCAGCTTTCGCTTCATAAGTTTTAGGGACAATTTCTGCACCGGAATAAAGTGAAAGCAGCAGAAATGGGTAGACTAAAATTTTCCTTAGCATTGGATATTTTTGGAGATAGACAAACGTAATAAACTGTACATTAATTTCCGGTTAATGAAAAGTTAATTCAGCATGGCTGAAGTTTTTTAAAGAGTATCTTGCAAGAACAAATTACACAAGCATGAGCACACCAATATTACCGCCCGATGTAGGTACAATCAGTGAATATTACGAATCCTATCGACAACATATTATGGAAAATGATATGTTCAAAGGATTGGTAGCCCAGGGTGAACTGACACACCAATTTATAAAATCTCTTCCGGAAAAACAAGGCGACAATCGCTATCAGGAAGGAAAATGGTCGGTGAAAGAAGTCCTTGGACATGTACTGGATACAGAAAGAGTAATGACCTATAGAATCCTATGTTTTATGAGAGGTGAAAGACAATCGCTTCCGGGATTTGAAGAAGATGATTATGTGAGAAACAGCAATTATACGACACGGACTTTAAAAGATATCGGTGAAGAATTATACGCTGTGCGGCAATCGACAATTCATATGCTCCTGAATATGGATCTGAATACCCTCGACGATGTCGGCATTGCCAACAACAAGGAAGTCAGCGTCCGGGCATTGATCTATATGGTTCTTGTTCATGAAAGACATCATGTAAAGTTTATTAAAAAGACGTATTTGAATCAATAGGGTCAGTGGTAGAGATATTTGGCTTAATTGGATTAAGGTGTTTAAAGGGTTTAAAGTGTGGAAGATACTCCGAAAAGCCTAAAACCACATAGGTTTTCAACAACTTAAAACCCTCCAATTAAAAATATCCACAATCTCACTTTTTTCCGCTCTGATACCTTTAAAATTTTATTTTTGTGGCCGCAATGCCATGTTGACATTGTTTTACTAATTCTATCGCATGAATATTCACGAATATCAGGGAAAATCGATCCTTAAATCATTTGGTGTAGGCATTCAGGAGGGTATCGTTGCAGATACTCCTGAACAAGCTGTTGAAGCCGCAAAAGAATTAACTAAGTCAACCGGTACAAACTGGTGGGTGATCAAAGCACAGATCCATGCCGGTGGTCGTGGAAAAGGCGGCGGAGTAAAACTTGCGAAAAGTCTGGATGAAGTAAAAGAAAGAGCGACAAACATTATCGGAATGAATTTGGTCACTCCGCAAACAGGTCCACAGGGTAAAAAAGTTAATAAGGTTCTGGTCGCACAGGATGTTTACTATCCGGGTGCTTCTCCTACGAAAGAATTTTATGTAAGCGTTCTTCTGAACCGTCAGACCGGTCGTAATATCATCATGTATTCGACAGAAGGTGGAATGGACATTGAAGAAGTTGCAGAACACAATCCGCATCTGATTCACAAAGAAGAGATCGATCCTTCTGTTGGTCTTCAGGGATTTCAGACTAGAAAGATCGCTTTCAATCTTGGTCTGAGTGGAGAAGCGTTCAAACAAATGACAAAATTCATTGCTTCACTTTATAAAGCATACGATTCAATCGATGCATCGATGTTTGAGATCAATCCTGTTCTTAAAACATCAGACGACAAGATCATTGCAGTAGATGCAAAAGTAAATTTTGATGAGAACGGTTTGTTCCGTCATCCGGATTACCTGGCTATGCGTGATGTTACTGAAGAAGATCCGACAGAAGTAGAAGCAGGTGAACATAACCTCAATTATGTAAAGCTTGACGGAAACGTAGGTTGTATGGTAAATGGTGCCGGACTTGCAATGGCTACGATGGATATAATCAAACTTGCCGGTGGAGATCCTGCTAACTTCCTTGATGTAGGAGGTACAGCAAATGCCGCAAGAGTTGAGCAGGCATTCCGTATCATTCTTAAAGATCCGAATGTAAAAGCAATTTTGGTGAACATCTTCGGTGGTATCGTTCGTTGCGACAGAGTTGCACAGGGAATTGTAGATGCTTATAAAAATATCGGAGAAATTCCTGTTCCTATCATCGTAAGACTACAAGGAACAAATGCAGTAGAAGCCAAAAAGATCATCGACGAAAGCGGATTGAAAGTTTTCTCAGCGATTCAGTTGAAAGAAGCGGCTGATCTGGTGAATACGGTACTTAAGAAGTAATTTTTTTGAGTTCAAAGGTCAAGGGTCAAAGGTCAGAATACGCGAATGACCTTTGACCCTTGACCTTTGAACTTACCACCATAAAAAAGTAACCTGTAAAATAAAATATGAAATTAAGTAAAGGCCAAACTAGCCCTTGACCTTTGACCTTTGACCTGAAAAAATAATGAACCAACTTCCCGCCGCAGAAGGCTTCCTCGCTCTTCCTGAAGAAACTGACTACAAAAGTGCAAAATACGTTATCCAGCAAGTTCCATACGAACATACTTCCTCGTACCTAGAAGGATCAGCAAAAGGTCCTGCAGCTATTGTGAGTGCTTCTCATTTTGTGGAATTCTATGACGAAGAGCTCGATGCTGAAAGCTATCGCAATGGAGGAATTGTGACGATGGAAGAAATGGATTTCGGAAGTAAGGTCGATGAAGCAGCAATGATCCTGATCGATGAAGAAACAACAAAGCATATCAATGCCGGAAAATATGTTGTTTCACTGGGAGCAGAACATACTGTTACAAATGGATTTGTCCGTGCGCATAGAAGAAAATATCCGGAAATGGCAGTACTGCAGATCGATGCACACTCTGATCTCCGGGAATCGTATCACGATAATATTTATTCACATGCTTCAGTGATGAAACGTGTGCATGATATGACTGTTCCCCTGGTACAGATCGGTATCCGCGCCCAATGTAAAGAAGAAGCGGATCTGATCAAGTCGTCAGATATCATCAATACTTTTTACGCACACCAGATCCGTAAAGACGACAAGTGGATGGACAAAGCAATTGCATGTCTGCCGAAACATGTGTACCTTTCCATTGATGCCGATGGATTTGATCCTTCGATCATGCCTGCAGTAGGAACAGCAGAACCAAACGGATTATTCTGGTCTGAGACGTTGCAATTTCTCCGCAGAGTTTTCGCAGAAAGAGAAGTGATCGGATTTGATGTTCTGGAATGTGCACCGATTGAAGGAAGTATTTTGTCGGAGTTTACGTTGGCGAAACTAGTTTATCGGTTGATAGGGTATCATTCTGTTAAGAAGTAAATGAAGTTTCAAGGAAGTAAAAAAATAGGTCAGAGGTCAAAGGTCAAGCATACTAACCGTTCTAACATCTCGTATACTTTGCTATTCACCACTCACTGATTACTACTTACCAATTAATACTCACCAATACAGTCGATAGAAGCATCCAGTTGAAAGGATTGAAAACAGTGCTACTCACTACTCACTAATTACCACTCACCAACTAAATAAAAATGAAAAAACTACTAATAGCCAACCGCGGTGAGATCGCCATTCGAGTAATGCGCTCTGCACGAGAGATGGGGATCAAGACGGTTGCTGTTTTTTCGGAAGCAGACAGGAATGCCTTGCATGTTCGGTATGCTGATGAAGCGGTTTGTATTGGTCTGGGACCATCTTCGCAGAGTTATCTGGTGATGGAGAATATCATCAAGGCTGCAAAAGATACAGGTGCTGATGCCATTCATCCCGGTTATGGTTTTCTTTCGGAGAATGCTGCATTCGCTGATCTGGTCAAAGCATCAGGAATAATTTTTGTTGGTCCGACAGGTGATTCAATGCGCATGATGGGAAGTAAGCTTGCTGCTAAGGCAACTGCTGAATCGCATAATATTCCACTTGTTCCTGGCACAGCAAAAGCAATCGATGATATCAATGAAGCAAAATTGATCGCAGAGAAGATAGGTTTTCCAATCCTGATAAAAGCATCTGCCGGTGGTGGTGGAAAAGGAATGCGCATCGTTCAGAATAAAGAAGAGTTTGAAGAGCAGATGAAACTGGCTGTCAGCGAAGCGATCTCAAGCTTTGGTGATGGTGCTGTTTTTATTGAAAGATATGTGGCTTCACCACGACATATAGAGATCCAGGTCTTAGGTGATACACACGGCAATGTTGTCCATCTTTTCGAAAGAGAATGCAGTGTGCAGCGTCGTCACCAGAAGGTAATTGAAGAAGCACCCTCATCAGTGTTGACCGAAAAGATCCGCGAAGAAATGGGCCGTTGTGCTGTGCAGGTTGCAAAGGCATGCAATTATTTCGGAGCTGGTACAGTTGAATTTTTACTGGATGAAAATCTGAATTTCTATTTTCTGGAAATGAATACCCGTTTACAGGTTGAACATCCGGTAACAGAATATATCACAGGACTTGATCTTGTAAAAGAGCAGATCAAGGTTGCACGAGGTGAGAAGTTATCATTCAAACAGGAAGACTTGAAGATCTTAGGACATGCAATGGAGATCCGTGTGTATGCAGAAGATCCTGAAAATAATTTTTTACCTGATATCGGAACACTGCAATCCTACAAAGCACCACAAGGTCCGGGTGTACGTTGTGATGATGCCTACGAAGAAGGAATGGAAATACCCATCTATTATGATCCGATGATCGCTAAGCTGATCACGTACGGTAAAGACAGAAAAGAATCAATAGAAAGAATGATAAGGGCTATTGACGATTATCAGATCAGTGGAGTAAAGACAACCTTGCCGTTTTGCCGTTTTGTAATGAATCATGAGGCATTTATCAGCGGAAATTTCGATACACATTTCGTAAAAAATTATTTTGTTCCCGGAAGTCAGAAGAAGACATCTGAAAATGAGATGAAAATTGCTGCATTACTTGCTGTTAAAATGATGCAAAAAGGGATAAAAGCGACAGCAAACAATCAAACCGGCAATTCATCCGTTTCCATGTGGAAGCAAAACCGCCTGAGAAATAACGATTAGGCACGTTTGTTGGAATACTCCGAAAAATGAAAAAATCAGTAGTTTTTATTCTCTTTCTTTTTAGCATTCTTGCTTCATTTCCTTCATTTTCACAAGACACTTTAAAAGGTAAAATGCTTCCGTACATTATTGAAAAGGAAGATACTATTTATGTAGTGAATTTAAATTGGGTAAAAGTCGAAGCTGAAGGTCCTGATTATTTAAAGAACCTGCAGGCCTATTATCGCATGCGTTTTAATGTCATCAAAGTTTATCCTTACGCACGACTGGCTGCCGTAAAGCTGAATGAAATGAATGCGAGGATGTCGACTATGAAAACCGACAGAGAGAAAAGGAGATACAGAAAGGGAGTAGAAGAACAAGTCCGCAAAGACTTCGAAGATCAATTAAAGAAGTTAAGTGTCAACCAGGGAAAAGTCCTGATCAAACTCATCGACAGAGAAACCGGCCACAGTTCATATGAATTAATCAAAGACCTCAAAGGTTCCATGAATGCCTTTTTCGCCCAAGGCATGGCCAAACTTTTCGGTCACGATCTCAAAGGCAAATATGATCCGACCGGTGATGATAAAACGATTGAATCGATTGTGCAGCAGATAGAGCGGGGGGAGATACAGTTTTGAACATTGTAAAGTCTGAGTGTTAAAATAAATTACACCTGAATTCGTCAGCTCTTACATATGCTAAAAACCTTCGGCAAAGCCCCCTCCGGCAATCGACTCAAAAGAATCCATAATTCAGCGAATTACCGGGACGGTTCCTTTAAAAATATTGAACCCACAGAAGCACTCATAAAAGATGCTTCTATGATCAAAATGCTGGGTGACTTTTTTTTTAGCAAAGTGAAAGATCTATATCCTGCTTCGCCCGTCACTTCAATTAATACTGATCTCAACTCACTTTCAAATGAGAAAAGTTCATTGGTCTGGTTCGGACATTCTTCTTACTACATCAATCACAAAGGATTTAAAATTCTGGTAGATCCTGTTTTCAGCGGATATGCTTCTCCGTTTTCTTCCATGGTGAAAGCTTTTAACGGTGCGGATATTTACAAAGCAGAAGATATTCCGCCAATTGATATTCTACTGATCACTCACGATCATTATGATCATTTGGATTATCAGACGATCCTGAAGCTGAATGGAAAATTCAGGAAAATTGTCACATCACTTGGTGTAGGATCGCATCTGGAATTTTGGGGAATTGAAGAAGATAAAATTGTTGAACTAGATTGGTGGGAAAATTTTCGTGTAGATGAAAGTATAGAATTCATATCGACCCCATCAAGACATTTTTCCGGCCGTACGACAAAACGTGCGAATACATTATGGAGTTCATTTGTTCTTGACATGGGTTATAAGAAGATTTTTCTAGGTGGTGATTCGGGATATGACAGCCAGTTTAAAAAGATTGGCGAGAAATTCGGTCCGTTTGAATTTGCATTGTTGGATTGCGCGCAGTACGGTGACAACTGGCCATTCATACATATGGTACCGGAACAGACTACTCAGGCGGCAATCGATCTGAATGCAAAATATCTTATTCCTGTGCATTGGGGGAAATTTAAACTGGCGAATCATCCATGGTATGAACCGATTGAACGCATCAGAAAATCTGCTGCTGATCTCAATTTGAGAGTTGAAATTCCGGTGATTGGGCAGGTCATGGAGTTCTGAAATTCATCCTGTAGGAAGACTGTCATTTTTTTGTAAATATTCTGCCAAGGAGATTGGAATTGAGGAAGATTATTACCTTTAATTTTTTAAACACAAAGTGCACTAAGTTCACAATAAGAACACGGAAAACTTAGTGGTCTTGTTGTGAACTTAGTGCACTCAGTGTTTATATTTTTTACCTCAGTAAATAAATCTCAAATCAAAATTGAAAAATGAGAAGAATACTAACCCTAATCCTATTCTTTTTTTCACTCAAATCATTTTCGCAAAGCACCTTTGTAAAAACTTTTGGAAACATTCACAGCGATATGGGAACTTCTCTCGTTGAAAGTTTTGACAAAGGAATTATTCTGGCTGTAGCCTCTAGTACGAACACAATCAATCTTCAAGCTGTTCTGGTAAAGACCGATGTAAATGGAGTTTTGCAATGGAGCAAAAACAAACAAGTCGGTAATTATTCCTATCCACAGACTGTCATTGAAACAAGAGATTCAGGAATATTGGTCTTTGGAAGCGCAAACTATAATCCGACATTAAATGGCAATGATGATTTTTTGTTTTTGCTGAAAACAGATTCAGCAGGAAATGATCTTTGGTCAAAAGAATACCGGTTTTCTGCAAACGACCGACCGATTAAACTGATAAAATCTGCAGCAGGGGGTTATATCATGTGTTCCATCGGAGATTACAATCGGAGTAGTGTCTATCCAAAAGCACAGATCGTCAGACTGGAAGAAGATGGATCTATCAGATGGTCGAAAAGAATGGAGTTGCCATATGGTATTCATCCATGGTCAATTGTAGAAACAATTGATGGAAACATTTGCATGGCCGGGAATGCAGTAGGATACAATGCAATTTTTTTCAATGATGTTGCAGTATGCTATATGGATTCAACCGGAAATGAGATTTGGTCAAAAATTTTCCAGACTTATTACGACGATGAATGCAATGTGATTACCACAAATTCATCAGGAGATCTTTTCATCAGCGGGCGAGCGTATTATATCGCAAGGGAATGGGATACATTTCATCTCAAGCTGGATCGGAATGGTAATATCCAATTTCAGAAATTGTATGATGCCGGGACTTCTAATGGAGAGATCATGCGCACCGGAATTGCCTATGACGATGGAAGTACTCTCCTCTTAGGTGATGTCGGAGGCTGGGATGAAAGAGATATTGTAATGATGAGAATTAATTCTGATGGAAGTATCCGATGGAGCAGACGCTATCCTTTTTCGCCGAATTTTACAAACTATCCATACGACATAATCCAGACAACAGATCAGGCATTTGTCTATACAGGCGATATCCGGCCACCGGCATATTATCGTGATGCTGCATTGATCAGAACGACTGAAATAGGTGAAATTACCTGCTACCTCGATACCATATCATTTACTTCCTATCCTGATACTTTCATTGAGATCACACCTGCATTTACTTTCAGCGATAATATTATTCTGCCAATTGACTCCCTGGTAAATGAACCGGTCAACCTTATAACAGATAAAACAGCCTGCCAGCAGATCTTTCCAGTTCCAAATTTCACATTTGCAGAAGACACGATCTGTACATCGCAGTGTGTCTCTTTCACCGATCTTTCATTGAATCAACCTACTTCGTGGTACTGGACATTTTCAAATGCTGATACTTCATTTTCTATTCTTCAGAATCCTAGAGAAATTTGTTTTCCATCAAAAGGAAAATTCAATGTTACGTTATCAGTAACAAATTCCGATGGATCAGCATCTATTACCAAAGAGATCACTGTTGGAAGTGAATGTCCTGTTGTTCCATTTGTAATTCCAAATGTCTTCACTCCAAATGGCGATGGAAAGAATGACATTTTCGAAATTGAAAATCTACCCCTTACTGCTAAGCTCAGCATCTATAATCGCTGGGGAATTCAAATGTTCATTTCCGGGAATAAAAAAAGATTCTGGACAGGCTTTGACGAAAAAGGCACTAAGGCAAGCGATGGAGTTTATTATTATGTAGTAAATGATAGCGGAACAATTTACAAAGGCTCCATTCAGTTGATCGGTTCGGATTGATTCAAGCTTTAGCTATAATTGATATTGATATTCAGTAATTTACAACTTAGTAAGATCAGAAGACAATCCTGTTTTTGTATCCGGAATTTTATATATTTGGCTTCCACATTAAAATCTCCCGTTAATGAAATTTCCTAAGTTAGTGATGACGTTGTTGTCACTATTGTGCCTGAACAAAGGAGCAAATGCCTCATTATTCAGGGTGTTATTTTTAGGAAACAGTTACACAGATGTAAACGATCTTCCACAGATCATTTCAAACATCGCTTCATCCAACGGTGATTCTCTTTCATATCTTTCTTATGCTCCCGGTGGATATACTTTGCAAAATCACAGCACGGATCCGGTTTCTGTTTCATTGATCAATCAGGGAAATTGGGATTTTGTGGTATTGCAGGAACAAAGTCAATTGCCTTCATTTCCTCTCGGACAAGTTCAGATATCTGTTTATCCATATGCCCGATTTCTTGACAGCCTGATCACCTCAAACAATCCCTGTGCTGAAACAATTTTTTATATGACCTGGGGAAGAGAATTCGGTGATGCGAGCAATTGTTCTTCCTGGCCTCCGGTGTGTACCTATGAAGGCATGGATAGTTTATTAAGACTTCGTTATCTTGAAATGGCATTTAACAACAATTCAATTGTTTCACCTGTGGGTGCAGTATGGAATCACATTCGTCAGAATTATCCAACCATTCAGTTATATCAGATCGATGAAAGTCACCCGTCCAATGAAGGTTCTTACGCAGCAGCCTGTTGTTTTTATGCGAGTATTTTCAGAAAAGACCCGACTACTGTAACTTATGATTTCGGAATCCACCCGCCAAATGGAGCCTGGATCCGTCAGGCGGCAAAGGATGTTGTTTTTAACAATATGTCCAATTGGTACATTGGCGATTATGATCCGAAAGCAAATTATAATTATTATAATCTCGGTGGTAATTCAGTTTCATTTGGAAACCAATCTGCAAATTCCGTAAGTTACCGATGGGATTTTAATGATGGCAGTTATTCAACACTTAAAGATCCGATACATTATTTTTCTGCAGTTGGGTTATATGATGTTTCACTCATCTCCTACAATTGCTCTTATTCAGATACAAATGTAATGGAGGTGAATGTAACCAGTACAGACATTGAACAATTGAATGAAGAAAAAGATATTTTGGTCTATCCCAATCCTGCAACTGATTTTATTGAGGTCCGTGGAATGTCAGCAGGGCTTACAAATTGCACACTGGAGATCATAAATATACTGGGGAAAGTTGTCCTCAAATCAAACTTATCAAATGGATCAGAATTGAAGCTAAATGTTCAGGATTTGCAGGATGGGTTTTATTTTGTTAATATTACTTCAAATGAGGGCTTACTGAAATGTATTCCATTTGTCCTGAAATAATTTATTGATGAAATACATTCTTGCCTTATCTTTCTTACTGCTATTATTTTCTTGTTCTCAAACTAACTCAGGAAAAAAAAACGACATGTCACAGTTCAGTTGGCTTGTTGGTGAGTGGATGGACAGCACCTCAGACGGAAAAATGATAGAGATCTGGAACAGGATCGATGATACTACTTTCGTTGGAAGCAGTATTTATATGGCTGGAGTGGATACGATCTTTTATGAGGAGATCTCCCTGAGAATGAAAAATGGGAAAGTTTTTTACATTCCGAGTGTTCAAAACCAGAATAATGGAGAGCCTGTATATTTCGCTTTTACAAGTGCTAAAAAAGGTGAATACACATTTGAAAATGAAGAGCACGATTTTCCGAAAAAGATCGTTTATACCAACCCTCATAAAGATTCTCTTGTTGCTTTTATTGAAGGTCCGACTGCGAACGGATACAAGAAAGAGTATTTTAAAATGCGTAGGGTAAAATAGAAACACAACCTAATTTGTTGGGTTTAAAGAAGAAGACGTGAGTATAAAAAACGAAATTTTAATTCATTGCAAACAAGTCCTTACAGAGAAAGTACATTCTTTTAAGGATAAATTGAATGAGCTGGTATCAGATGCAGAAAATGATTCAAAAAGTTCTGCAGGCGACAAGCATGAAACTGCCAGGGCAATGATGCAGATAGAACAGGAAAAACTGATCACTCAATTTAACGAGGCCGACAGACAACTTGAAATTCTAGCTTCGATCAATCCTGATGAAGAAGTAAAATCTGTTCGCACCGGTGCATTGGTCGAAACAAATAAAGGTATGTTATTTCTGTCTATTCCCCTAGGAAAGATAAGGATCAAAAATTCTGACATCATGGTTATTTCTGCCATCGCTCCATTGGCAAAGGCAATGATGAATGCCAAGAAGAAGGAAACTGTTTCATTTAATGGGACTGATTATCTGATAAAAAATATCAGCTGATTTTTTACTTTCTGACTATCCAAAATGCTGTCAATTTTGAAAACAGAAAAATTTGAGCTGAATAAATTTACACAGGAAGATATTCATCATGTTTATTCAGGATTATCAGATCCACGGGTGATAAAATATTATGGCATAAGTTACCCATCTCTGGAAGCAACTCAGGCTCAGATGAAGTGGTTTGAAGAAATTGAGAACCGGCATACCGGTCAATGGTGGGCAATTCGTTCAAGGCTTGACGGTACCTTTTTAGGTGGAATCGGTTTCAATCATTTTCAACCTTTGCATTACTGTGCAGAAATAGGTTTCTGGCTTTTACCGCAATTCTGGGGAAAAGGTATTCTGAAAGAACTCATTCCAATTGTATTTCAGCATGCAGTCAGCAACTGGAACCTTCATCGGATGGAAGCAGTTGTTGAATCCGAAAATATCCAATCTATTACGCTTCTTGAGAGAACAGGATTTATTTTTGAAGGTTGCAGGCGTGAAAGCGAATATAAAAATGGTAAATTTATCGACTTGAATATTTATGCTAAACTCGCCAAATAATCAATTCCTACCTGGAAAATTAAGGATCTTGCTTATTCTTTTTATAATCCTTGATCTGACTGTTTCATTCAATCAATTTTACAATACACCGATAGATGGTGATATAACATCAATTGTCCTTCCAACTGAAAGATACAAAGCGGTATTAAAGGATCCAGCAGGCTTTGATGCAATAACATCTACTTCCGGTACTATTGAACCAAATCGTTTTTTTGCTATTGGATTCATCTATGAATATTACAGAACTGTTCCTTTTGCCACACAGACATTTATGTCACCGATCAACTCCATTTATTTTTCTTCGGCATTTCTAAAAATAGTGATCCAGATCCTGATCATGCTTATGCTAGCCATCATTGTGACAGGAAAAATAAACTTCAGGAATGATAAATTTCTGATCTCCATTGCACTTGCAAGTGTTTTTTTTCAGGTAGGCGGTTACAGCGTCACCATGGGAATCATTGATTCAGCGGTTTCATATACTGTTTATTATGCACTGACTTTTGTAATGACGATCATTCTATTTTATCCATTCATTAAACAGGTCACTTTCGAAAATGCAGTAAGTATAAGCAGGAGCAGGGCTATCTTTTATTTTATCCTGGCGATTACTACACCTTTTATGAGTAACCTGGCTCCGCTAATTGTAATTGCATTGCTAATTACGGGTCTTGCAGGTAAACTGATCTTTAAAACAGATCCGGGAATTATTATCAAAAAGCTAAAAGCAGATAAAAGATACTTTTATATACTTTTGCTTTTTGTTGTTCTGTGTTTATACTCGTATTTCATAAGTCTTTATAGTGCAGAAAGAAATATACATGGGATCTCCTATTTTGAAAGATTGACAAAAATTCCTGGCGGGCTGAAAAATATTTTTTTTGGAAAACCCGGCTTATGGGTCTTGGTGGTACTCATAGGAGTGAACATTTTTATCCTGAAAAAAATAAGGCCAGTAACGCAAGAGATGAAAATCATAAAGTGGCTTTCGTTTTTTTTCGCTATATATATTCTCGTTTTGCCGATGGATGGATACTTCGATTTTCGACCAAATATTGTCAGAAGAGATAACTTCATTCCGGCAACATTCTGCCTGATCTTATTGTTAATTGTCACAACTATTAAACTTATTGATGAAACAAAAGTTAATCCCGGAAGAATGAAAATTACCGGTGTATATATCTTGATAGTAATGTTATTTTATTCAATAGCCGATTTACCTTTATTAAGAATCGATAATTGCCAGCGAGCTTCACTGGAAATGCTTTCTGTTTCAGATGAAAAAATTGTGGAGTTATCAGATAGATGCAACCTGGCTTCCTGGTACCTTGCTGAAGAGGTGAAAGATTCAGAAGTAAATGCTCAGGTTTTCTATTTCTGGAAGATCACAAAGGAACCCAAATATTATTACCAATTCTGAACACATGGAAAAGAAATTCGTCAGCGATCTATCGAAGGAATCTTTTTCTGATGAGGAAAAAGTAAAAGTTTCAACCATCAATGCAAAAATATTTGACCTGATTAAAAGAGACTACCCCGGGATCACGGAAAATTCCTGTATTTCCGTAACGGAGCTGAATGATTACCGGGTTAAATACATTTCAAGTTATCTGCTGAGTGAGACAGGTGAATTATCTGAACTTGAAAATACTGTTATTGCATCTGTAAAGAATAGTGAGTTACTTGTTCACTCAATAGAGGAGAATGAAGTTAAACTGACAGCTGCACAGAAACTGGCTGATACTGTGGCGACATTTGGAGGAAGCTGGAAGTTCATTATTTCATTCGGGGTTTTTATATTGCTTTGGATCTCTTTAAATGTGATCTGGTTTGCAAATGCGGGTTACGATCCATATCCTTTTATTTTGTTAAATCTGATCTTGTCATGTATAGCTGCCTTACAGGCACCAATAATCATGATGAGTCAGAACCGGCAGGAGGAGAAAGACCGGGAAAGGGCGAAAAAGGATTACATGATCAATCTAAAATCCGAGCTTGAGATCCGGATGTTACATGAAAAACTGGATCACCTGATCTTGCATCAGCAGCAGGAGTTGATCGAGATCCAGAAGGTGCAAATTGAAATGATGGGAGATATCATTAAGAAGATAAAATCGAACGACAAATAAGACACTAAGTGGTTCTTTTGAATCGAGTAAGTTCCAATGCAGATCTCAATTCTTCAGGTTTTTTTGTCCCTATTAATAGACTTTGACCATTTACAAATACGACTTCAACCAGCCAGTTTCCTGAAACAGTCATAATTTTTTTTGATCCGAATCCCCTTAATCCCCAGCCACCATATTCTTTCATCGGATTATACTCCCTAATAATTACATCCTGAAGCTGGTTCCATTCAAATCGCTTTGGAAAAAAGTGGAACGGATAAAATCTTACTGATATCGCTTCTTCGTCGATTGTTGTAACCAATCGCATACTGTAAAATAATAAGTTGAAGACAGAAAGAAATACTATTGCTGCAATGATCCCTTTGTCACTTAGAGGTTTATTTCCGAAAGGCTGACCAATTAAAACCTGCTGGACAAAAGCATATAAAAAAAGACCCGAGATTAGAAGTAAAATTATCCGGAATAATTTCTGAGTGAAACGCTGACTCTCTTCAAATAGAATGGTTGGTTTCATGTTGAATATTTCTTTATTACTCCGGTGTTATTTCCCGAAAAATTCCTGATCGATCACTTTGAACATTTCTTCATACACTTCTTTATTTGCTGCTATCAGTTCACCGCCGAAGATAAAATCATTTCCACCTTTAAAATCAGTAACCCGTCCACCGGCTTCTCTGACAATGATTGCACCACCGGCAACATCCCATGCGTTCAGGCCATATTCATAAAATGCTTCAAACCTGCCGCAAGCAACATAAGCCAGATCAGCAGCAGCCGAACCCAACCTTCTTAATCCATGAGTATTCCGCATACACCAGTCGAAGACTTTCATATATGGGATCATTCTCTCATAATTATAGTAAGGAAAACCTGTTGCGATCAGTGAATCAGAAAGAACATTTATACCGGATACGCTTATACTTTTTCCATTCATAAATGCACCTCCATCTTTCCAGGCATAAAAACATTCGTCAAGATTCAATTCATGAACCACTCCAAGGATCAGTTCATTATTCTCAAGTAAGGCAATGGAGATACAAAAGCAGGGGATACCATGAATGAAATTTGTTGTGCCATCTAATGGGTCGATGACCCAGTTAAATCTTTCACCCCTGGAATTGTCAGTTGATTCTTCAGTATAAAAACCGGCCTCTGGCAGAAGGACTTTTAGTTTACTGACGATACGTTCTTCAGCAGTTTTATCGACATAAGATACAAGATCATTATGACCTTTTTTCTCAATTTTATTCTGCGAAAATGTCTTACGTTCTTCTAAAATAAATAATCCGACTTCTTTGGTCAGAGCGGTAACATCAAGACAAAGTTTTTGAAGGGCGAGATTTTCCATTCAGGCAAGTTTTTTCTTTTCCTTGAAATAAAATAGTCCTGTTACACCAACCATTGCGAGCAGAAGAGAGATCATTTGAGCTTGTGTAAAGCCGAAACTGCCGATATGATATTGCGAATTGACACGTATATTCTCAATTAAAAACCGTTCAATTCCATTGAATAACAAGTACCAAGAGAATAACCTTCCCGGAGTACTGATCTTCTTACGCATTACCCAGAGAAGGAAAAAAAGTGAAATGCACATGATACTTTCATACAACGGAGTTGGGAAAACTCCCTGCGGAAGTTCATTACAATGATTTCCTACACAACCTTCAATTGGTATTCCTTCTCCCACAACATTATTCGGATAAGTATAAGACCACAACCAGTCAGGAATCCAGGAAAGTAAGGATGGTTTTGGTGAGGTGTTAACTATTCCCCAGTCCCCATCACCGGAAATCTGACAGCCCAGTCTTCCTGTACCATAGGCAAGCATTAATCCCGGTGCGGTTGCATCACACAAATGAAGTGGAGCAATATTATTTTTCTTTCCATACCATAATACAGTGGCCCCGCCAACTATCAATCCGCCATACATGGTAAGTCCACTGCCGCTGAAAAACATTCCAGCCGGATCAGCAATAAAATCATTCCAGTATTCAAGCAAGTGAAAGACTTTTGCACCTAATAATCCTCCGATCGCTGCAGCCATGGTGATCTCAGAAACCATCTGGTGCGGATAAACTTTTACTTCAACTTCTTTGGGATCTTTTAACAGTTGCTTTTTACTTTCGTAATATTTCCAGATCACTGCAATTGCAGCCCAAAGGATTCCGCCGCCTAAACTTCCTTTAAGCGACAATAAAGCCGCCTGAGGATCGGTAAAAAATTCTTCGCTGTTGAAGATCGCATAAAAGATCTTTGAACCCAGAATAAATCCAAATACAGCATTCCAGAAATACTCATCCATTCCTGCAGGCTTTCCTACAGTCATCTTTCTTAGAACCGGATGTAACAATCCAAGAGACTCTTTTCTTTTTAGTTCCATGGACATCGTCCATGCAGCCAGTAAAAAAGAAATGGCCACCAGTAATCCGAACATTGGAGGAAAAGAGTAGGTGAAGTGTGTTCCAAAAAGATCATTCAATAGATCAGAGAATCCTGCGTACATTTTTTATTTTTTTATGGCCTGTTTTATACTTAAGCATCTGTCATTTCTCATACATTTCGAATGACGTTCAAAGAATGCTTGCATAACAGTGAATACTTTCCTGCAGTGCCAACATTATTCATTATTATTTTTCACTTTTAATTACCGGTCAGGTATTCAACCCTTGAATTATCAATTGACTTAAGAAATTCTCCATTAACTGTTGAACCTCCATCAAATGAAATCAATTTCACTTTCACAAGTGAATTAATAAGTGACCGGTCATAAGGAATGGAGACACGGATATAGTTTGATGTAAATCCGGCAATGTATCCGTCTTTATTTTCTTCTTCGATCAAGACTGGAAATTCTTTGTTAATAAACTGAGAATAGAAATAATTTTTCTTTTTCTCAGAAAGGATCCGTAGCATTTTATTTCTCCGTTTTCTTTCTGGAATCGGAACTACATCCTTTAGTTCAGCAGCATCAGTATTCTCTCTTTCCGAATAAGTGAATACATGAAGGTATGATATATCAAGTTCATTCAGGAATCTATAAGTGTCCATGAAATCCGACTCGGTCTCTCCCGGAAATCCAACGATCACGTCGACACCAATGCAGGCGTTTGGCATCACAGATTTAATTTTATTCACACGTTCAACATACAGATTACGTTTATAGCGCCGGCGCATTAATCCTAAGATCTTGTCAGAACCGGATTGCAACGGAATATGAAAGTGTGGGACAAATTTTTCTGATGTTGAAACGAAAGAGATGATCTCATCTGTAAGAAGATTTGGCTCAATGGAAGAGATCCTGAAACGTTCAATTCCATTTACTTTATCAAGTTCCTTTACCAATGAATAAAAATCGGTTTCTCTTTTCATGGATGTGGTATCAAAGATTCCATAATCACCAAGGTTAACGCCGGTAAGTACGATCTCTTTCACATCTTTTTCTGCAATTGCATTAACATTTTCTAAGATGCCTGCAATTGTATCACTTCGGCTGTTTCCGCGAGCCAGCGGAATTGTGCAGTAGGAACAGGAATAATCGCAGCCATCCTGTACCTTAAGAAAAGCCCTGGTACGGTCACCAAAAGAATATGCAGAAGTAAAGTTGGTTGCATCGCCGATCTCACAGGAATGGATCTCAGCTATTTCTTTTTTCTTGAGGTTGCTAAGGTATTCCGGTAGATTAAATTTTTCTGTTGCACCTAAGACAAGGTCAACACCAGGGATTGAGGAGATCTCTTCGGGTTTTAATTGTGCATAACAGCCAATAATAGCTATGAAGGCGTTGGGGTTTGCTTGTTGTGCACGGCGGACTATTGTCTTGCATTCCTTGTCAGCATTTTCTGTCACTGAACAGGTATTGATCACAACCACATCGGCAGGAGTTTCAAATTCTACCTTACGGAATCCTGCGGATTTCAATTGTCTGGCAATCGTAGAAGTCTCTGCAAAATTCAATTTGCAGCCTAAGGTGTGAAAAGAAACAGTTGCCCCGAAATCCATCGCGCGAAAATACGGAAAACTGAGTTCTCAGGCAATGTTATTCAGGATGAAATACAATTAAAAAAGGCTGTTTGGACTCAATTATCCAACTTTATCATACAACTTACCGGGTAGTGATCCGATAGGTTCTTATGAATGGTCCGGAATCCGGTTGACTCAATTTTGTCATCATGAAAGATGTAATCGATCCTGAAAGAAGGAAATGGACCGCTATAAGTTTTACCCAAGCCATGACCGCTCAGTTTATAAGCATCTTCAAGGTCATCAGAAAGGATCTCATACGAATAGGAGGAGGGAGTATCATTGAAGTCACCGCAGATCAGAACCGGGTATGGACTGGCTTCAATTGAATCATGCAATATTTCAACCTGCATTGCACGTTTTACGAATGCTTTTTTTAACTGTCTTAAAATTGTTATTCCGCCGCTGAATTCATCCTGCTGGATATCGTCGTTGTTAAGATTCTCAATGAACTTATAACTGTTCCAGCCGAAATGAATACTTTCCAGGTGAGTATTAAATACCCGTATGGTATCGTTTCCAATTTTAATATCAGAAATGATAAAAACGTTACCACCTTTTTTCGCAAAATGAACAGCTTGCTTTTTTACGATCGGATATTTACTGAATGTTGCAATACCCCAGTGATCAGTTTTTCGTAGGGTCACAGTATATTCAATATGCGAATATTTAGAATTCAGATAGTGTTTAACGGTATCTGCATTTTTAAAATCCGGTTTCTTCCTGTCAGTGGAGTAAAATTCCTGAAAGCAGATAATGCCCGGAGATTCTTCCCTTAAAAAGGTGAAGATGTTATGTCTTGTTTCGTCGTTATGAAACCAGTTGTAGAGGTCAAAGAGCCGAACATTCCATGACATGACTTTTACATGTCCTTCTTTCAATAATGTTTTTTCATCAGCCGAATCAGGATTGAACTGAATGATTCCGAAAATTTTTCCAATTCCGATGAGAACGAAGATCAGGGAGAACCAGAGTTTCCGGTTTCTTGTGAGCGACCAATACACCACGAAAACAAGGTTAATAAAAAGCATGATCTCATAGCCTAGTCCGAATAGGGCAAGCCACCAGATCAATCGTGGACTGACATATGCGGCAAGATAAGACAAGGCCAATCCGATTAATGCAAAAATATTTAATACCCAGACAATCCGGGTGAACAGGTTTTTCTTTTGCGGTTTAACAGAGGGTGAAGAAATCATTTCTGATCTTCTTTACTGATCTTGAATAAAAAATCTTTTTCACTTTGAGAAAGACTACCATAGCCGGATTTGTTGATCTTGTCAAGGATCTCGTCCATTTGTTCCTGTTTGGCTTTTTTATGTAAAGCAAAATCTTCGTCTGATTTTTTTCGCGTGTAAGCGACAGACATTCTTCCACGCTTACCTGAAAAGCGGTCGCTCAGGTATTCAAGCCATTTAGTTAGATTGGTTCCTTTCTGCAACGATCTGATATAGATAAAACCGAACAAAGCTCCACCAAGATGCGCAATATGTCCGCCGGCATTATCACCGGAGATATTGATCACATCCAGTAAAACAGATACAACTGCTATCCATTTCAATGCAATATTTCCAATGAACATTAATGATACAGGATAATCAGGAAGCAAGGTTGCAGCAGCAACGGTTATTGCCAAAACACTTGCTGATGCACCGAGTGCGAAAGAAACATTAACACTGCTGGCGAAAATTGGAAAGGTATTGAAGGCAATTACATAGGCAAGTGCTCCGGATAAACCGCCCATAACATAGATACCGAACAGTTTTTTTGCACCAAGGTATTCATAGATAATAGCACCCATCCAGTAAAGCCAGAGCATATTGAAAAGCAGGTGGAGCAGATCCCAGTGATAGAACATATACGTAAAGACCGTCCATGGTCTCAACAATAACTGAGAAGTATCTGAAGGTATGGCAATCCAGGAAGAAACATCGTGAAAACTGAAAACAGGAACATTGAACAGCGAAGTGACAGCGAATGTGATCCTGATGAACAGAAACAATCCTAAGTTTACGAGCAATAATCGTTGCAAGGCATTACCGCCTTTTAATGTTAAACCCATTTTATTGCTAAGCGATGACATACCGGGAATGGTTCAATTAAAATAGTCTTTTTGCCGTTTGCGATTATTATTTTTCCAGAACTGGATGATGATAAATCCTGTTACAAGTCCGCCAAGGTGTGCAAAGTGTGCAACATTGTCACCCGGAACATTTGCAACTCCTGAGAACAATTCAATCAGTCCATACAAGATAACAAAATATTTTGCCTTTAATGGAATAGCAAAGTAAATATAGATGATACTGTTTGGATAGGTCATACCATAAGCAAGAAGTAGTCCGAATACAGCACCACTGGCTCCGACAACAACCGGAGCATTGTATATATCCGCTTTAAATTCCTTTACAAAATCTACGCTGTACTTCATTGCTCCGGCCGGATCCGATACCATCATCTCATTGAATGTAGCAGTAAACGAATTATAATGTTCAAGCATTTCCTGAGAAGAAAAATTATTGAATGCCTCAGAGCTGATCAGTCCTTGCAGCTTTTCAATTGAAGGAGCATTAATATAATCATTCAGGAAAACCATTGCAGGCTGCATCTGGTAATAGACAATTGCATAATGTGCAACAGCAGCTCCTAATCCTGTAAGGATATAAAAGGTGAGGAATTTTTTCGGGCCCCAGACAGATTCAATCGCTGAACCGAACATAAAGACGGCAAACATGTTAAAGAGTATATGCAGGAAACTGCCATGCATAAACATGTAGGTAATGAATTGCCAGATCTTGAATTTTTCAGACAAGAAATAATGTAGCCCTAATGCATCAGTCAGGTCAACGCCTCTGCTTTCCATGACGGTAGTGGCAAAGTACATCAGTACATTGATGATCAGTATATTTTTTACTACCTCCGGAATTGCAAATCCCTGGGGTCGGAAGTTCGGATAGCTCATAGTTTTTAGAAGCCGGTAATTGGAAAAATACCTGCTTTCAATATCAAAATTATTTTCACTTGAAATAATCTGAAAGGTCGGTGGTTTTCAACACTTTCATACACGGCTTTCCATCGATCCCACGATCTTTTTTATCTGATTTCATCAATTCCATGATCAGGGACTGGATTTCTTCACCGGACAGTGCATCACCGCGACGTACAGCCATACTTTTCGACATAGAATAAGCCAGTTTCTCTGGTATACCTGAAGTCAGTTCAGAAGAATTGTGTTTGTACTGTTCTATGATGTCTTCCAGTATACCTTTTTCTCTTCCGCTTGGAATTCCTACTGGGGCAGCGTTGAGTACATATGTGTTGACGCCGAATTCGCTGATATCAAAACCAAAATCGCGGATCTCAGTTTCAATTTCTTTTATTATTTCCAGATCTGAGGAATTCAACTGAATGGTCTGAGGAAACAGCATTCTCTGAGAACTCACCGGCTGACCATTTATTTTATTGATAAGCTGATTATAAATGATCCGTTCATGAGCAGAAGTTGCATCGATCAGTAAGAGTTTATCAGAATTTTTAGCAACGATATACGGACCGATCTGAAAAAAATTCTCGCTGCCGATTATGATCTCCTCAAATTCAATAGGAGCGGTGCCAGGTGAATGTTCGGTATCCGGGAGTTGTACCCTTCGGATATCGTCGTAAACTTTATCCCATCCGGCAGATGCGATCGGTCGGCTTTCTTTCTGAAATGGGTTGTAGCCAGGATTGACAAGCACTGTAGGCATTTGCACCGGCTGATACCGCATGGAATGTGGCACATCAAATGTTTGTTCTCTTTCAAAATCAAGGGCGGGAACAACATTGTACTGGCCTAGCGACCGCTTTATTGCAGAACGAACAATTGCATAAACAGATCGTTCATCTTCAAATTTGATTTCTGTTTTTGTGGGATGAATATTGACATCGATCTTTGAAGGATCGATATCAATGTATAGCCAGTAGGAGGCATAGCTGTCTTTTGGTAACAATTCTTCGAAAGCACCGCTTACGGCATGATGCAGATAATTATCTTTTATAAATCTTCTGTTGACGAAAAAGAATTGTTCGCCACGGGTCTTACGACTGTATTCCGGTTTTCCGACAAAGCCATTGATTGAAAGTAAAGAAGTATCTTCTGAAATCGGGACCAATCGTTCGTTGTAATTGTTTCCGTAAATATTAACGATTCGTTGACGCATATTACTCACCGGCAATCTGAAATGCTCAATGTTATTCATGTTGAGCGAAAAGGAAATTTCAGGATGTGCAAGTGCCACCCTTTCAAATTCGTCAATGATATGACGGGCTTCGATCGGATTTGATTTCAGGAAATTCCTGCGGGCAGGAACATTATAAAATAGATTTTTTACTGAGATAGAAGTTCCTGCTTGCATTCCCACAGGTTGCTGATCCTTGAATTCATTTCCTTCGATCTCGATCTGTGTACCGATCTCCTCGCCGGCTTTCATCGATTTCATTTCTACCTGTGAAATTGCTGCTATAGAAGCAAGCGCTTCACCACGAAATCCTTTTGTGCGGATGGAAAAAAGTTCGTCTGCTGAGCTGATCTTTGAAGTGGCATGCCGGGCAAATGACAAACGTGCATCAGAGGCAGTCATTCCTGTGCCATTATCAACAATACGGATCAAGGTCTTGCCGGATTCTTTTATGAATAATTCAATGTTGGTGCTTTTTGCATCAACTGCATTCTCCAGAAGTTCTTTTACAGCTGAAGCAGGTCTCTGAATTACTTCACCGGCAGCAATCTGATTAGCAACCGTTTCCGGCAATAATTTAATAATATCCGTCATACACCGATCCTGCAGTTAAATTGTTTGATTCAAATTGGGAGCAACCCTTTTGGCAAGCCTGAAATTTCCACAAAATTAACCGTAAATGTCAGAATTTTATTAAAAGATCCATAATATTTTACCATCAACTTTCGGCTGTATTCCAATCAATTACTCATTATTAAGCACTTAGTTTTCCCATGAAAACTCCCTTTGCAAAATATCATATTAAATTGTCAATAATTCATGCAAAATTCCTTTTCATATCAACAGGAATGTACTAATTTGACAGGTAAATAAAACATGTTATGTCTGAAAGAAAATTAAACAAAGCAGAAGCAGGATATCACATGCTTCAGCTTCTTTCCATGGTAGATGACTCCTTTTCTATCAATGAAGATCTGATCATAAAAAATTATCTGGTCGAAAACTATCCGTTTCACGTAAATCTGGACGGGGCAATGGACAAGATCTCAATACTCAAAAAAGAAGATTATGTATTGCATTTCCAGAAATGCATGGATGATTTTTACCAGGATTCAACACAGGAAGAAAGAATCCACTTTATGGATTTTGCAGTAAAGATCGTTAGTGCAGATGAAAATGTGAGTTCTCAGGAAAATGTATTCCTGAAGATCCTTTTTGATGCCTGGGATATCGAGCATGCCGAATAAAAAGCGGAAATTTTAAATAATTCCACCTTGATCGGTTATAGCCGGGAACAGAAACGATAAAAGATCAGATTTTCTTACACAATTTCAAGATTTTAGCTTCGCTTTACAACCTTTCAGAGACAAGGGCGTTAAACTATGCGTGTGTAATTATCCGGTTAATTGATCGGAGGGATAAAAAGGATGTGGACCTTGAATATCAAATAAGAGTCATTACTTTTTCATAGCTGAAAAGCCTTGCCGGTACGATCCGGATTCCAATCCCCGAATAATTCCATACTGATTATTGTCTCGAAAGAGATGATCAAACTGAAATAATTTGTCTTAGACAATAAAAATATTTATTGGATGTGGTGGGAAGGAGTCAATGTGGATAGTTGGCTCCTTTATTTTTTTTACATCCTCAATGTTCAGCCCCTTTTAGTTTTCCCTTGAAAACTTTTTTGAATTTCTCAAGTTTAGGTGCAATTACAAACTGACAATACGAAGCTTCTTTGTTTTCATTGAAATAATTCTGATGGCTGTCATCTGCTTTATAAAAGACAGAGTATGGAGATATTTCAGTTACCACTTTTGAAGTATAAGCACCGGAAGCATTCAATTCAGTCTTGATCTGTTCTGCAATTTTTTTCTGTTCAGGAGAATGATAAAAAATTACTGACCTGTATTGCGTACCGACATCATTTCCTTGTCTGTTCAGTGTTGTCGGATCGTGCGATTCAAAAAACGCTTTGAGCACATCTTCATAATTGAGTTTGGTAGTATCATACACGACCTGTACAACTTCTGCATGTCCGGTAGTTCCCATGCAAACTTCCTTGTAAGATGGGTTTTTAATACTACCGCCGGAAAATCCCGACTGAACTGAAATGACACCATCCAGCACCTGAAATTGTGCTTCAGTACACCAGAAACAACCGCCACCAACGGTTGCAGTATCAATTGTAGTTTTCTTTTCCTCTGTCATGATCTTTGATATTGATTTACTTTTAGGTGATTGTCCGCAGGCTGAAATTGATATCAGCAAAAAGACAAGAAAAATATTTTTCATAGCATTCATTTAACCTTGTTTTAAGAGTTGATCTTTGAATTCTGTACTGATCAACGAAAGAAAAATGCAGTTAATGTGGTTAACTGAAAATATTCTATTTAGTGATGGTAAAAATTCCCTGAGCAAGGATTTCGCTTGATTCTTCAGGCGAAATGATGATCTTGAACGACCCGGTCGTGAAAAAATTGAAAGCCGTCATAACATAAGTGCCGTCTTTCTTGACATCGATAACCCTGTCATCGACCCATTCAGATTTTCCATTGAGATCCTTGTATGCAGTGAACTTCAGGGTAGGATGAATGAGCGAAGCACTGTCAGTACCCTGTAGTTCGGCATAAAAAAGTACCTGTGTCCCTTTTTCTGTCAAGAGATAAAAGGTATCCCTTGGTGCTGCCGGTTTGGGCTTGCCTAATGTAAATCGCCCTGCCGTACTTAAATTGTCCGTAATCGTAAGCTTGGAAACCTTCTGCGCTTTTGCAGAAAAAGATATTAAACTTAAAAGCAGAATTAATTTTGTACCGTTCAATTTCATACTGATGATTTTTCAATCCAAAATTAACGTTTTTCTGCGATTGCACAAAATGAAACCATTTCAGCAGTGCCACCACTTGGAAGTTCAGCAGTTTCTGTTATAAGGGAAATTTTTGTAGATGAAAAACCATTGGAAGTAAGGAGTTCGCTTAATTCATCGTTCGTGTACATTCTGAAACCAAATTGAGTAAAAGGCATTTTCTCCATAGATTCTTTCGAACGGATCACGATCATCAGTTTTCCGGAAGGCTTGAGTACCCTCAGGAGTTCACGGACTCCTTTTCCGGGATCAGACCAGAAGTACAGGGTATTCACTGTAAAAATCCTGTCAAATGAATCTTCAGTGAATGGAAGATCATTGATATCTCCTTTAATGAATTCAGCTTTTCCTTTATTGACAAGATCAGCATTCCTCATTCGGGCCGCTTCGATCATATCATCAGAAAGATCCACACCTTTATATCCAACTTCAGATTCCATTTTAAAGAGCTCATCTACAAAATGGCCGTCAGCAGGACCAATTTCAAGAATGTTCATATTTGGGAATAAGTTGAGATTCTGATAGGTGAAATCGTAAAGCTGTTTATTGCTTTTTGCCATCAGATCTGTAACGATTCCCGAATTTTCTCCGTGCGGCAAACGTAATTGGTCTGCCAGTTCTTTCATATCCATCATGATGTTGTTGTTCTTGAAAATTTCAATATTAAATATCCGGTTATTCCTGCCAGAAGACTTGAAAATACAATTGCAATTTTCGCATTCGTAATGTAATTGATGTCATTAAAGGCAAGCATGGAAATAAAAATTGACATCGTAAATCCGATCCCGCCGAGGAAACCGAGTCCAATGAGCTGCGAAAATGAGATCTCTTTTGGAAGTGTACTGATCTTCAAAGACACAAGTATTGTTACCATCATTACTATACCAACCGGTTTTCCAAGGATCAGTCCGATGCTGATACCAAAACTCTCCGGTGTGACCAGGTGGCTCATGATATTTCCATCAATAAAAATTGCCGTATTGGCCATTGCAAATACCGGCATGATCAAAAAATTAACAGCAGTATGTAAGCCAGATTCCATTCTGATCAAAAGGGAATCTTCATTTTTGTGAAAAGGAATTGTTGCAGCAAGAATAACTCCTGCTATTGTAGAATGAATTCCCGATTGAAAAATGAAATACCAGAGAAACAATCCCGGAATTACATACAGCCATAAGTTTCCAAAGCGTTTATGATTAAAATATGCAAGCAGAATGGTTACCAATCCTGCGAGAAACAGATAGAAAACACTTATAGAAGAGGAATAAAAAATGGCGATGACAATTACTGCACCCAGGTCATCAACAACAGCAAGGGCAGTAATGAGGATTTTCCCTGCATCAGACACTTTATTTCCAAGTATTGATATAATACCTATTGCAAAGGCAATATCGGTTGCCATCGGGATACCCCAACCACTTGATGAATCCAGTCCGTGATTGAAAAGTGAATAAAGCAAAGCCGGTACAAGCATCCCGCCCAATGCGGCTGCAACAGGAATGGATGCACGCTGAAACCCTTTCAGTTCACCATCGATCAGTTCCCGCTTGATCTCTAAACCAACCAGCAGAAAAAAAACTGTCATCAATCCGTCATTGATAAAATGAAGTAAACTTATGTGCACATCTCCATTGTGATAGATCGGACTTTCCCAGAAATGAATGTAGGATGTTGAGTAGGAACTATTCGCAAGAACCAGGGAAACAATTGAAACGATCAATAGTAATATCCCGGAGATCTTTTGTGAGCTCGTAAATTTTCTAAAAACATCAGAAATCCGATGTTGTATTATTTGTACAGTTTTCATTTTTGTAAAAAGCCAAATATACAATAATCACCTGAACTGTGTAAATCAGTTGAAAGAGGAAATCAGTCGACCGGAAAGTCTTCTCAGGTCAGTCTCTTTTGACTTCGCATCAAAACGTGCATTCACCAGTCGGGTCATTGATTCTTCAAAAGACCGGAAGGCATCTTGCAACTCAATAGCATTGCTGATTCCGATCCTGTATCTTTCCTGAGCAATGTCAAGAACTTCACGTGCCAATAATATATTATCTTCTTCTGTCTGAAGTATTTCAAGACTGTTTGAAAAATTCCTGTGGGTATTCAGCAGATCGGCATTCATAAGATCATTGACGGAGCTGAGTTGCAATCTTGCATTGAGAACATCAAGTTTTGCATTTTTGATCTGACGATTAATATTGAATCCATGAAAGATCGGAAGCGAAATGGTCGCACCATAATTGAATCCTTGTGTCTGATTCAAAAGTGTAAATCCGGCTTCATTGGTTGTGCGGTTAAAGATATAATGTGTTCCGAGATTTATCCGTGGATAACGCAGCGATTGATTTTCCTTCAGACTTAATTCAGCAATTCTCTGATTCATTTCGTAGTACTTCAGATTATTATTTTCAGGAAGGGATTTTTTCAATTCCTCCAGTGAAGGCCTGAAAGAGATGATGATAGTATCATCTGTAACGACCGGTGTCTCCAGAGACCTTGCCATAAGCCGGTTTAGATTCAGTTTGTATTCTTCAATAAGAGAAATTGTTGAAAGTTCAATTGATTTCTGTCTGTTATATTCAAGTTTCGCCTGTAATTGATCCAGTTTAGATCCCGAACCATTATTGAGTTTTCTTTCAGCTAATTGCAGGCGCTCTTCAAGTAATTTAATTTCCTGCTGAGTTGCCTTTAAAAGCTGCTGATTGATAATGATGGAGTAGTAAGCATTCACAACTTCTTTGATGGTAATTTCCATCTGGATCTTTAGTTGTTGTTCCGACTGATAAAACAGGCCATCAAGCTTCTTTCTGGTATGAAACATTTTCATTCCATCAAAAACAGTCCAGACAAGTCCGGCATCAAGATTTGTATTCGTTGAACCGGAAGCATCCCTCTTAATTTCATTACCGGTATTGTATTCCTGTTTCAGGTCATTGGTAGAATTGGTATAAGACCCGTTTACATCTACGTTCGGTAACATTCCGGCATTGCCGATAGTATTGTTGTTCTTTTCGATCTCAGACAGATTGGAATAGATCTGCACATCGTAGTTTTTTTCCAGAGCATTCTTAACTGCATTCTCAATGGTCAGCTTCGCTTCCTGTGCAGATAACGTGCAGGAAAACAAAAACAGCAGGAGGAAAGCAAATTTATTTTTTTTCATTTCTGTTCTCTTTTGAAATGAATGTATAAACAGCAGGTATAACATAAAGTGTAAGGATCAGGGAAAATAATAATCCGCCGACAACCACAATTCCCATTGGAATTCGGCTCTGAGCACCATTTCCCAGACCAATTGCAATAGGCATAGCACCTAAAATTGTTGCAATACTCGTCATCAGAATAGGACGTAAACGTGAAGTAGATGCATCAACAGCAGCATCTCTTACTGACAGTCCTGCAAGCTTGCGTTGATTTGCAAATTCAACGATAAGAATTCCATTTTTGGTTACAAGTCCGATGAGCATTATTATTCCGATCTGACTGAATATATTCAACGTTTGATTGAACATCCACAATGAAATAACAGCACCTCCTAATGCTAGTGGAACGGTAAGCATGATAATAAATGGATCAATAAAACTTTCGAACTGAGCAGCGAGGATCAGATAAATGAGGATCAAGGCAAGTATAAAAGCGAAAAGTATATTCGAGCCCGATTCAGCAAAATCTCTTGATGGACCTGTTAGTTCAGTGGAGAAAGAATCATCAAGAACTTTATCTGCAATTTCATTCATGGCAGCGATACCATCACCAATTGTTTTTCCCGGTGCAAGTCCGGCAGATACAGTTGCAGATTTGTAACGATTGTAATGGTAGAGTTGAGGCGGGCTGCTTTCTTCGACAACATCGACCAGGTTTTCCATCTGAATCATTTCACCGGACTTATTTCGCACGTACAGTGATTTCAGATCTATGGGTTCGTCGCGGTTCTCCCTGTCGACCTGTGCGATGACCTGATACTGTCTGCCATTCATGGTAAAGTACGACATTCTTCTACCGCTATAAGAGAACTGTAGCGTCTGAGCGACATCATTGATAGAAACTCCAAGAGCAGAAGCACGATCCCTATTGATCTTAATATTTAATTCAGGTTTATTGAATTTCAGATTAACATCTACACCCTGGAAAGTTGGATTTTTTCCCGCTTCTTCCATAAACTTCGGAAGCACAGCTTTCAACTTTTCAAAATTAGGACCCTGTAAAACAAATTGCACCGGCAAACCTGTTCTTGATGAACCTCCAACGCCAATCGTTTGCTCCTGCAATGCAAAGACCCTTCCTTCAGGATAGGCTTTCATGTTTTTAGTAACGTAGTCGGCAACTTGCTGCTGACTTCTTTCCCGCTGGTCAGCGTCTTTTAGACCGATCCTTACAAAACCCGTATTAGGAGCACCTGATCCGGTAAATCCGGGTGCCGTCACGCTCAATGCAATTCTTTTTTCAGGAATTGAATCATTCACAAATTCAACCAGACGATTCATGAAATTATCCATGTAACCAAATGAAGTCCCTTCAGGTGCGCTTACTTGCAAGCGGATAAAATTCCTGTCCTCAAGAGGTGCCAGTTCTGATTGAAGTGATGAGCCGACTATATAGACCAGTCCTAGTGTTGCCAAAAGTATCACCCAAGCCCAGTTGCGGACTTTGATAAATGCTGCAAGTGATTTGCGGTAACCTTCTGTCATTGCGACAAAGAATGGTTCTGTTCTTTCGTAAAATTTTGAATGCTTATGATTCTTTCGAGCTAATTTTACGTTCAGTACAGGTGTTAACGTCAATGATACAAATGCCGAGATCAGAATTGCCCCGGCCATGACAATTCCAAATTCCCGGAAAAGCCTGCCGACAAATCCTTCGAGGAAAATGATCGGTAAAAAAACTGCTGCAAGCGTAAGTGATGTAGAAACGACGGCAAAAAAGATTTCATTGGAGCCTTTTTCAGCTGCTTCAGCCGGTTCCATACCTTCTTCGATCTTTTTGTAAATATTTTCGGTAACAACAATCCCATCATCGACAACCAGTCCGGTGGCAAGAACAATTGCCAGCAAGGTCAGGATGTTTACACTGAATCCTGCAACATACATAATAAAGAAAGCGCCGATCAGTGAGACAGGGATGTCGATGAGTGGCCGGATAGCAATAAGCCAGTCCCGGAAAAAGAGAAAGATGATCACCACAACAAGCAGAAAAGCAATGAGTAATGTCTCTTCAACTTCACCAATGGAACGTCTGATGAATTTGGTATTATCTAATGCAATATCAAGTTTGAAATCTTTCGGAAGATCTTTTTTCAGCTGATCAAAACGTCGATAAAATTCATCAGCGATTTCAATGTAGTTGGATCCCGGTTGCGGGACAATGGCCAGTCCGATCATTGGTGTACCCGACTGTTTCAATATTGTTTCATCGTTCTCCGGACCGAGTTGAACAGTTGCTACATCCTGCAGTCTGACAACAGAACCATTCACTGAAGAGATGATAAGATTATTAAAATCATCAACAGTTTCCAACTTACCCATTGTATTGATCGTAAGTTCAGTTGCATCACCAACGATCTTTCCACCCGGTAGTTCAACATTTTCTTTGTCAAGTGAATTCTGAATATCAAGTGGCGTCAGATCAAACGAAGAGAGTTTATTCGGATCGAGCCAGATCCGCATTGCATATTTTTTTTCGCCCCATACCTGAATTGTGCTGACTCCCGGAATGGTTTGCAGTCTTTCCAGAATGACATTGGAGGCATAATCACTGATCTGCATGTGATTTCTCACATTACTTTCCAAAGTCATCGAGACAATGGCGTCGCTATTAGCATCCGATTTTGTGACTACCGGCGGTGCATCAATATCCTGTGGTAATTGTCTGACAGCCTGCGAAACTTTATCACGTACATCATTTGCAGCTGCTTCAAGATCAATTTCCAGATCAAATTCTACAGTGATACTGCTGCTTCCCTGATTGGATGAAGATGAAATTGTTTTGATCCCTGCAATTCCATTAATAGCTTTTTCTAACGGTTCAGTGATCTGCGATTCGACGACTTCAGACGCAGCACCGGTATAAGCAGTCCGTACTGTAATAATAGGTGGATCGATTGAAGGATACTCCCGTACACCTAAAAAATCAAAACCGATCAGACCAAAAAGTATGATGACAATGGAAAATACCATAGCCATAACAGGTCTTTTTAAACTAAGTGAACTTAATGACATAAAATCTGATTCGGATTGATGAAAAAATTAATTTACTACTGTGATCTTTAACGGAACTTTAGGTCGGACCTGCATCATTCCGGTGATCAGAACTGTATCACCTGGTTGAATACCACTAGTTATCTGTATAGAAGAATCGCTCCTTATTCCTGTTTCAACCATTGTTTTTTTCGCAAGTCCGCCTTCACTGATATAAACACTTTGTCCTTTCAATTCAGGAATTACAGACTGAGTAGGAACCTGAATAGCATCTTTTATAACTTTCAGTGGAATTGTTACATGGGCAAAGGCACCGGGGAATATTCGCTGGTCGCTGTTAGGACAAATGGCTCTCACAGTAAAACTTCTGGTCGTAATATCAAGACGAGGTTCGAATGCATAGATCTTTCCCTTAAAAGTCCCCGGAGCAGATTCAGAAGTGAAAGTGATCTCCGTATTACCGGCGATCTGATCTCTGAAACGTTCCGGTACAGTGAATTCAATTTTAAGGGGATCAATATCCTGTATAGAAGCGATCACTGTATTTGCAGCAATGAATGCTCCAAGTGAAACTGATTTCAAACCGATTGAACCGTCGAAAGGTGCCCTGATCTCGGTCTTGGAGATAGCAGAACGAATGATTTCAATGTCGGCCTTTATACTATTCAGATTGTTTTGTGCGATCTCAAAATCCTGCTGACTGATTCCTTTTGCTTCAAGGAGATCCTTCTGGCGACTTTCTGATTTTTCTGCAAGTTCTTTTTGTAGTTCAAGTTTTTTAAGCTGTGCTTTCAGATCATCATCAAATAATTTTACAAGTAAGTCGCCCTTTTTTACTTTAGTACCTTCTTTAAAATTAATTGCAATGATGCGTCCCTGAACTTCATTTCTTAATTGCACTTCTTCATTAGCCATAACTGTTCCTGAAGAATACAATTTATATTCCAACGGCTCAGCAGAAACGATAACTCCGTTGACACTCAACGGTTGTTTTCCTTTTGCAGCATCCGGAGCTTTTGCTTTATCGGAATTATTGCACTTCTTGAAATAGATAGTAACACCAATTAATACTAAAGACAAAATTAAAAGCAGTCTTCCTGTTTTCATATAAATGATTTGAATGATAAAAGACAGTACTTTAAAAAGTCCCGCCTGATTATTACGACAAATATAATTGAAATTAGTTTAAGGGAGAATTACGACCTTGATCCGTGTGAGATGTTGGAAATACGTATTGTTCAAGAGTTTTTATAAATATGATCAATTGATGAGTCAAATTTGGGACTATTTGAGAAAAGAGAAACTCAATCAATCGATCTTTCCACTGAACTGATCTCTGACCACTTTAAATTCAGTATTTACAGTATTAAAAATATAATTATTACTTCATTTCAAATTCATTCATCGAAGTTCAAATTATTTGAATCCAATAACACATTTCCAGATTCCCATCACTTTTCATCTTTTATTTATCAATCTTTCCATTCCGCATAAAACAAATTTGTAGCATGTCCGCCACCATTATTCCGGTTAGAAGAGAAGATCAGATGTTTTCCATCAGGAGAAAAAACAGGAAACGCATCGAATGTCGGATCGAAACTGATTTGTTCCAGTTCGCTGCCATCAAGTTTGCACATCCATAAATTAAAATGATAGCCTTTGTGTTTATGATTGCTGGAGAAAATAACTTTTTTTCCATCCGGTGTAAAGAACGGAGCCCAGTTTGCTGAACCCAGATTCGTAACTTGTTTTAGATCGGAACCATCAATATTGCAAGTGTACAATTCCATATTTGTCGGCATAACCAAACCTTGTGCAAGAAGGTCTTTGTATGTTTTAACGTCCTCTTCGGTCTTAGGTCGGGAAGCACGGAAGATCAGTTTTGTACCATCAGGAGAGAAGAATGCTCCACCGTCATAGCCAAGTTCATTGGTTACTTGCTTTACATTACTGCCATCAATATTCATTGTATACAATTCCAGATCACCGCTGCGTGTACTGGTAAAAACGATCAGGTCTCCTTTCGGACTAACAGTTGCTTCTGCATCGTAACCGTCTTCTTTCGTAAGTTGATTAACGATCTTTCCTTTTTTGTCTGCTACAAAAATATCGAAAGTAGAGTAGAGCGGCCAGACATATTTATGATCGGGGCGGGGAGCCGGTTTTGGCGGACAATCTTTTGAACCAAGATGTGTGCTTGCATAAAGAACAAGTGAATCTCCAGGTAAAAAATAGGAACATGTTGTTCTTCCCATTCCTGTGCTAACCATTTTGGGATTAAATTTTTGCAAAGTTGAAACAAAGATCTGATCGCAAGGTGCATCAAAATCCGGATTCGTCATTTGAAAAACGATACTCTTGCTGTCGAAGCTGAAATAGGCTTCAGCATTATCGCCACCAAATGTCAGCTGACGAATATTGACCAGATGTTTTTCATCCGGAAAATGTGTAGTAGTATCTGCTTTTTGCTTTGCAGGATGACCTTGAGCAATTACAAGTTCAGAATTTAAAATAAGCCCCCCCGAAATCAATATGAATAGTAATTTTTTCATAAGTGAACCTTTTAATTTCCCGCAGATTATCCGCAGATGGTTTATTATTATTTTACTCTAAATTTCGTACAACTAGTTATCTGAAACTTTTGACCAAATATAAGAAGCTAAGAAACACCATCCCCTACATCGAAATGTCACCCAAGTGCAATTCTACCCAAATTTCTTAATCTCTGTTAAATTTCCTGAATGATTTTGTCACCATCGAATTTTAAATAGCTTTGTTGCCGTTTTAAATGGATATAATCAACTAAAAATCAACATACAATGTTCTCTCTCAAAAAACTGATCTTGATTACCGCTCCGGCCTTTATGCTCTGGAGCTGTTCAGGAAACAAAAAAACTGATCTGTCAAATGTCAAGGAAGACGATTTTCTCTTTCAATATATTGATAGTTCAGTAAGTCCCGGTGAAGACTTTTTCAAATTTGCCACAGGTACCTGGATGAAACAAAACCCAATTCCGTCGAGTGAAAGACGTTGGGCTGTTTCTAATTTAGTTCAAAACGATATTTATGACAAATTGCTAAAGATCAGCAATGAAGCAGCATCTGATAAAAGTGCTGCCAAAGGGAGTAACGCACAGCGGATCGGGGATTTCTGGTCAACCGGAATGGACAGTGCTACAATTGAAACTCAAGGCCTAACACCATTAAAGGCTCAGTTAGATATGATCAATGCGATCAAGTCAAAGGAGGATGTACTGAATACAATGGCTTTGTTTCAGATCAACATAGGTTCACCAATGTTTGCTGCTGCTATCTATCAGGATGAAATGAACAGTACTCAATACACCTTGCATTTCTATCAGGGAGGAATTGGTTTACCGGACAGAGACTATTATTTCAATACAGATTCACGCACCTCCAATATCAGAAAGGAATACAAAGATCATTTAAAACAAATGTTCATTCTGATGGGTGAAGATGAAAAAAAAGCTGCAGCTAGTGCATCAGCTGTGTACAAGATCGAAGAAGATCTTGCAAAAGCATCCCGGAAACTGGAAGACCTCCGTGATCCGTATGCAAACTACAATAAAATGTCACTTGCTGATTTTTCAAAGACGACACCTAGCATCAATTGGGCTGATCTTTTGACCAAAATGGAAATAAAGGGCATTGATACGGTGATCATTGGTCAGCCGGAATTCTTTGCTCAGCTTGAAAAAAGTGTCAATACAGTGAGTATAGAAGACTGGAAAAGTTATATGCGCTGGAACCTGATCGACAATTATGCATCAGAATTAAGTTCAAAATTTGTAAACCAGAATTTCAAGTTTTTCGGAACAGTGTTAACGGGAACAACAACTCAACGACCACGTTGGAAAAAAATACTCGATGAACAGGAAAATTATCTGGGCGATGCCTTAGGACAATTATATGTTGATAAGTATGTTTCTTCAAATATGAGGGACCGCTATACAAAATTAACTGAAGCGATGCTTGCTGAATTCAAAATTCACATTGAGAATCTGGATTGGATGAGTAAGGAAACGAAACAAAAAGCCGTTGAAAAACTTTCAAAGATCACCTATAAAGTGTGTTATCCTGAAAAGTGGAAAGATTATTCTACAATGGAAATTGATCGTACATCCTATGCACAAAATGTTATGCGTTGTCGTGCATGGCAATTCAGATACTATGTCGACAAATTAAGTAAACCGGTTGACCGTACTGAATGGGAAATGACTCCGCAAACTTATAATGCGTATTACAATCCATCAAACAATGAGATCGTTCTTCCGGCTGCGATCTTCCTTATCCCCGGACTACCTGATTCACTTGCTGATGATGCCATCATCTACGGTTATGCTGCAGCAAGTACAATAGGACATGAACTGACGCATGGATTTGATGATCAGGGTCGGCAGTTTGATGCAAATGGAAATCTTTCTAACTGGTGGACAGCAGAAGATTCTGTGAATTTCAGCAAGCGTGCGACTTTGTTAGAGAAACAATTCAACGACTACGTTGTACTTGATAGTTTGCATATCAATGGTGCTGCAACTCTTGGTGAAAATATTGCTGATCTCGGCGGACTTGTGATCGGACTGGATGCTTTCAAGAAAACTGAGCAGTACAAAAAAGGGGAGAAGATCGATGGACTGACTCCTACACAACGTTATTTCATGGGCTATACGATCGGATGGTTAGGTCATGCACGTGATCAGTCATTGGCAAACCAGGTAATGACTGATGTTCATGCACCCAATTTCCTACGTGTCAACGGACCAATGAGCAACATGCCTGAATTCTTCGAAGCCTTTGGAATCAAAGAAGGTGATAAGATGTGGAGATCACCGGATTCGAGGGTGAAGATCTGGTAGTTCTGATTCTTGTTTGTCGTCTTTCGTCTTTCGTCTTTCTTTTTTTAGAAGGACGAAAGACAACAAACTAATTCCCAAAAACCTTCAACGAAAAATCTTCAACCTTACCCTTTGAAGGATCTAAATAATCGATCACAATTTTATATTCACCGCTACGGACCATAATGGATTGCCAGTCTTTGACGGGAGTTGATGTTAGTTCTCCACGTGTATCATAGACCCTCAGCTTCACATTTTCGGAAGTAGTACTTAAAGCGATCCGGAGTTTTTTAGCGGATGGGATTGTAAACAAATACTCTTTCGGAAAACCCGGATTTAGCGTACCACTGTATCCTGAGATCACAGTTTCTTCAGCATTTATTCCAAATGGAACTTTTCGGAATAGATGTGTACCATCAGTATCAGATAATACCATTCGTGCTTCTGAAAGTGAATCGATATGAAACTTCTGTTCATATGCAGAATCAAAAAATGAGTATTTCAGTCTGATCGAATCCGTTCCGACAACTTCCCAGTTTCCCTGATATTCACTCGCAACTAAATCAACAGTACCATCCGGCTTGAAGAAATATCCTTCGTTATTAAGAATATTCTGACTGTCCAGACTCCATAGTCCGCACACAAAACTCTGAATGATCTGTGTTGTATCGTTTACCGACACTCTTGTTTCACTCTCACCGGCAGGTCGTTTCGCATCCCCGCTGCAAGAATAAATAAACACGACAAAAAGTACAGGTACAAACCAATCACCAATTTTCCACATAAGATTTTTCTTTACACTTCTTTATACTTCATTTCACTTCTTTCACATTTCAAAACCTCGCCACCGGCGTCACATCCATCCCTGCAAACTCCCCTCTGAGAAACTTATAATACCCTGCGATGGCAATCATGGCTGCATTATCCGTACAATATTCAAAAGCCGGAATGTATACTTTGCAACCTTTATTTTTCAAATCAAGTATTGCATTTCTTAATCCACTGTTAGCGCTGACACCACCGGCAATGGCAATTTCATTTATACCCGTTTGTTCAATTGCAAGATTTATCTTTTTCATTAATATTTCTACAATTGTTTTTTGAACAGAAGCGCAGATATCATTCAGATTTTTCTCCACAAAATCAGCATCTTTCGCTTTTTCATCACGGATAAAATAAAGAATTGCTGTTTTCAGTCCGCTGAAACTAAAATTCAAGCCCTCTGAATGTGGTATTGGAAATTTGAATCGCTTCGGATCACCCAGCTTTGCATACTTATCGATCAACGGTCCGCCGGGATAGGGAAGTCCGAGGATTTTGGCTGTCTTATCGAATGCTTCCCCGGCAGCATCATCTATTGTTTGTCCCAGATACTCCAGATCAAACGGACTGCTGACTTTAACGATCTGTGTATGACCGCCCGAAACGGTCAGGCAAAGAAATGAATATTCCGGAACTTCCTTATATTCAGCCGGATGCTGAACAGATGACTGTAAAAAATGTGCAAGAATATGTCCATGCATATGATTCACATCGATCAACGGAATGTTCAGTCCCATGGCAAAAGATTTGGCAAACGAGACTCCGACCAATAATGCTCCCATTAATCCGGGACCACGTGTAAAAGCTACTGCATGAAGTTCGTTTTTGGTTATATTTGCCTTGCGAAGAGCCTCTTCAACAACAGGTATGATCTTCTGCTGATGAGCCCTGGACGCCAATTCCGGAACAACCCCACCGTAAAAACGGTGAATCAGTTCCTGTCCGGCAATGACATTTGAAAGCACCATTTCATTACAGATGACTGCTGCAGATGTCTCATCGCAAGAAGATTCTATTCCAAGTATGAAGACCTTTTCCATGGTATGAATGTTGTCGGGGGAAATGACTTTTAAAAGGACAAAAATATCAAAAAAGTAAGACGTTTTCTGTATTGGACCTTGAGTATTCTGCTCTTTCTGCTCTTGTCCGTTTTTTTGATCCTGCAGGTCGATACCGTACAGACCTGGTTAGGCAAAGCTGCAACCTCATATTTGTCTTCTGAATTAGATGCTGAAATTTCAATTGAACGATTGAGTTTTCGATTGGTAAAAAGTATAGTACTGAAAGGAGTTTTTATCAAGGACCAACACGGCGACACTTTGGTTTATGTGAATGAGATCAATGTTGCCATCAGTAAGTTCTCTACAAAGAGTAGAAATTTAACTATCAGTAACCTCCTATTATCGCAAGGGACCTTTAATCTGAACCGATACAAAGGCGAAGAACACGACAATCTTTATTTTCTAACTAACTATTTTGCTTCCACTGATACTTCAGCATCCGCTCCATGGAATGTACAACTCAAAAGTCTTGATCTGGAGAACATGCATTTCCGACGTCATAATGAAAATGATACTTTTAAAGTCCGCGGTGTAAATTTTGAAGATCTCGATGTATCTTCTATTCACGGTAAATTCAATAATGTCCATGTGATCAATGACTCCATCTTCGCTGATATCAGAAAACTACGTTTTAATGAGAAGTCCGGATTTATTGTAAATGATTTTTCAGGAGATGCAAAATTATCTGATACAGAGATTCGTGTCAATGATCTTCACATCAGTTCTCCCTATACAGAGATCAAAACCGATCTGGTTTTTCAATTCGACAGTATGGCAGCATTTGATGAATTCACTTCGCAGGTAAGCTGGAGATCCGATTTCGATAATACAAAAGTTTCATTCAAAGACATTGCATTTTTCACTGATGACTTATGGGGGATGGATGACTCGCTGATCATTGACGGAAACTTTAAGGGCAAGGTAAATAGTTTTAAAGGCAAGGAAGTAACAATCCTCTACGGGAAAAACACATCTTTCAAAGGGAACATCGTGATGAATGGACTTCCGAAGATTGAAGACACGTATATTGAATTAACCGCCAATGAGATCAAAAGTACCAGAGAGGATCTTGAGACCATTCCTGTTCCGCCATTTGATTCAGCATACCATGTTGAGATTCCGGAAAATCTTGAAGCATTAGGAGTAGTAAAATTTAAAGGTAGGTTTACAGGATTCTACAATGATTTCGTTGCATATGGGTCAATTTCGACTGCTCTGGGATCCCTTTCATCTGACTTAAATTTAAAGTATGATAAGAACAAAAAAACAACTGCCTACAGCGGTCATTTATCTTCGTCACAGTTTGATGCCGGTGTAATTGCCAAACTTCCTGATCTTGGTAAAGTAACTCTAAGTCTTGACGTGAAAGGAAGCGGAATGCGTTTTGACAATGTGAATGCTGTACTCAATGGGAAAATCGAAGCTCTTGAATACAAACAATACACCTATCGTCAGATCGTAGTAGATGGTGTTTTTGCCAAAAAACTTTTCAATGGAAAATTATCGGTCAATGAACCGAATGTCATCTTCGACTTCCTGGGAACGATCGATTACAGAAAGTCTTTACCTGAATTTAACTTTACAGCGGATATCAAACGTGCACAACTGGACACATTGAATTTATTCAGGGTCTCCGGAGAGACTGTTCTGGAAACTTACATCAATACACAGTTTAAAGGAGACAGACCCGATAACATTGTTGGAAGTATCGATATTGTCAATACAAATTTCAGGGCGGGAAAAAAAATGTATCACATCAATGCTATCAATATTGATTCTGAAACTGAGAATGGCATTCGAACTGTAGACATTCTCTCTGACAACCTTGATGCGCATTGCAGGGGAGTATTTGAATTCGCAACAATTGGAGATGCATTTAAAGAGATCCTGCCTCGTTATCTGCCGTCAGTGATCCTTCCGCAGAAATCATTTAAGAGCAATCAGAATTTCACTTACGACATCAGGCTGAAAAATTTAAACGTAATTACTGAAAACTTTTTACCGTCGTGGGATTTTGCTCCTAATACCACTTTGTCAGGAAACTTCAACAGCAACCAGTATGATTTTGAACTGGCATTGAAAACTCCTTATGTCAGATACAAAACTTTTACGTTTGAAAATTTACAGATTGGTGCAGATGCAGACAGAGACCGCATGAACCTCACAGCTAATTCACTCAGAATTCTGGGAAAAGATTCTGTTACCATGATTGAAATTCCTGCATTGAGTGCAGTTGCAAGGAACAATAAAGTGACATACTCGATTTCGCTTGCCGACAGAGATACGTTTGCTAACAGAGCCCGCATTTCAGGAAATTTTGATTTTCTGAGCGCATCAAGATATTCCATGCGCGTTGACAGTTCATTTCTGGTGATAGAGAATCAGGAATGGAAGCTTGACAATGGAAATAATATTTTAATTGATTCAACAACAATAATTGCCAGGAAATTGAATTTCAGCAATGGAGTTGAAGCTGTTTCAATAGAAGGTAGTGTAAGTAAAACAGAAACTGACAAGTTGAATCTAGGCTTGCAGAATTTCAATATCAATCATATTAATACAATTTTTAAACTGGATAAAAATTTTCTTGCAGGGATCATGAATGGAGAAGTTCATGTCTCAGATCTCTATAATAAACCACAGCTAGAGACCGAATTATCCATTTCCTCATTGAGAGTCTATGGTGATACGATCGGTAACATGTCAATCCGTTCATCTTACAACAGTGATAAGAATGTGGTCAGTTCATCAATTAATACCGTCAGAGGAACTGCTAAGATCATCGATATCAAAGGCGATTATTTCCTGGAAAAGGAAACCGATAATATCGATTTTGCGATTCGTCTTGACAATCTCTATATACATCCGATTGAAAAGTACATAGAAGGTATTCTGAAGGATGTATATGGAAAAGTCTCTGCAAATCTTGAATTGAAAGGAACTTTCGCCAAACCTGTGTTTAATGGTACCATTGATCTTAATAAAGTCAGTTTGCTGATCGATTACCTGCAGACACATTACAGCTTTACATCATCCGTAAAAATTAAGGACAATATGATTCACATCAACGGCCTTACCCTTGTCGATGATAATAACAGTGAAGCAGTATTGAATGGAAAAGTAACGCACAATTATTTCAGTGACTTCAGATTTGATGTGGAAATGAATGCAGAAAGATTCCAGGTGTTGAATACTACGGCAAAAGACAATTCGCTGTATTATGGAGTTGCAAATGGTTCCGGTTATGCACATTTCTCCGGCCCGATAGAGAACATGAATATGGACATTTCATTAAGTCCTGCAAGAGGAACAGTTGTTAACATTCCTCTGAATACTGCCAGTGATCTCAGCCGTAGCGAGTACATAACTTTTATAGACAGAACTAAGGATTCTACAGAAAGAGCAATTTCTGCTAACCAGATCGATCTATCCGGAGTAAAGCTGAATATGAATCTCGACATGAACAGAAATGCATTGATCAATATCATCTTTGACGAAAAAATCGGTGACGTGATCTCTGGTAGTGGTACAGGTAGTTTGCGCCTTGATATCAATACTGCAGGTAATTTCAATATGTACGGAACTTATACAATTGAAAAAGGAGATTATCTTTTTACTTTACAGAATCTGATCAACAAGAAATTTACAATTGATGACGGCAGTCGGATTACCTGGGCAGGTGATCCTTATGAAGCCAATGTCGATCTATCAGCTGTGTACATTGTGAATACTTCATCGCTATACAATCTGCTTGCTGATAGCAGTTACAAAAGAAGGTTACCGGTAGAGTTAAGGTTATTACTGACGAATAAATTGATGAATCCAACGATCAATTATGAGATCAAAGTACGTGGACTGGATCCGACTGCTGAAGGGATTGTCAGAACTATTCTAAATTCAGAACAGGAGATCAGTAAACAGATGTTTGGACTGCTTGTCTTTAATCAGTTCATTCCTCAAACCGGACCTGGACAGGTTGGAAGACTGGATGCAGGAGCCGGAGCCGGAGCCAGTGCCAGTGAGCTTTTAAGTAATCAGGTAAGTAACTGGCTGGGACAATTAAGTAAGGATGTCAATCTCGGATTCAATTACAGAGCGAAAGATACTTACTCAAGTGATGAAATTGTTTTGATGGTGAGTAAATCCATTTTCAATGACCGGCTTACAGTTGAAGGGAATGTCGGGTATTACACTACGACACAAAGTTATTCCAACAGTAATGTAGTTGGTGATTTCAATGCGGAGTATAAGGTCAGCGAAGATGGCCGTTTCAGGGTCCGGGGTTTCAGACGCTCCAATGCAGATAACATTATCAGCTATTCTCAGTCACCATATACGGAAGGCTTAGGTGTGTTCTACAGGAAAGAATCAAATAACCTGGGTGAATTATTCCGTATCTGGCGTAAGAAAGATAAGAAAGAAGAAAAACCACAGGTCATTGTTCCGTAGATTATTTATCACAAAATCTCTTTGAAATGAAGTTAAAGCTGAACAACCACAAGGTGTTTTTTATCGGAATGGCTGTGATCATTTTTTATATGTTATTGAACAGATTGCAATTTTATATTGGAAGTGAAACAACAAAAGGAACAGTTGAAGGATTTACAAAATACAAAGGCAGATATCCGAAATACTATCCGAATATAAGATTCGAGGCCGATGGTGTAGAATATGTTGTGGAAGGTTTAAAGGATATGAATGTTACTTATCATGATACTGTTGAAATGATCTATAAGCCGGATGATCCCACAGGGGCTGTGGTTAATACATTTTACGGATTCTGGTTTTATCCGATCTTATTTTGTCTTATTCCGTTTATGTTCTGGGTGTCCTTTGTTTATGCTTATATAACACCTAAAGAATCCTTGTTTATCAGAGTCGGAAAACCGGATGACGAAGAAGAATCTCCGGGTAAATTCAAATATGTCAGATTTAATAAAGGAATTGAGGCAAAGAATTAAAAAATTATTAACTTCGGTTCTGTAATTCAGATCACTCAATTCAGAAATTTTAGATCACTTAAAAAAAAAGACATGAGAACTATTTCATCGGGATTCATTCTGCTGTTAGTACTTTCCATAATGTTTATGTCTTTTGAAGTTCCTGAGGGCTGGTATATTGCGGGAAGCAAACCGGAGAGTTACGAAATGGGAATTGCAAAAGGAAGTGGGGCAGATGGTACAAATGCAGCAACAATAAAATCAATTGAAAAGAAGATCAAAGGGTTTGGAACATTAATGCAGGATAGTAAGCCCGGCATCTATTCCGGAAAAAGGGTAAGGATGAGTGGATTTCTAAAAAGCGAAAATGTAGAAGGGATGGCCGGTCTGTGGTTTCGTGTAGATCAGGCTGGAAGCAAAACCCCTTTGGGATTTGATAATATGTCAGACCGGAAAATTAAAGGTACAACTCCGTGGAAAAAGTATGAGATCGTCCTTGATGTACCATCAAATGCATCGAATCTTGCATATGGTGCATTATTAACAGGAACCGGACAAATTTGGTTTGATGATATCAGATTTGAAATTGTTGACAGTACGGTCGGCGTTACCGGAAATCGCATGATGAATTCTTCTTCGCCAAAATCTGATCCGGTAAATTTAAATTTTGAAAAATAAATTACAGATAAAAATAACTCTTATGCCAGAATTCACAATGATCACTACAAGCACTTCTCTTGAAGGCTATCGCGTAGTAAAACAACTGGGACTTGTTCGTGGAATTACTGTGCGCTCAAGAAGCGTACTTGGAAACCTTGCAGGTGGTTTTATGACCATCTTTGGCGGACGAAGTACTATATATACTGAGCTCTGTGAAAAGACACGCGAAGAAGCCCTCCAACTGATGATCAAAAATGGAAAGGAAATTGGCGCAAATGCAATCATAAACATGCGATACGATGCAAATGAAGTTATGAGCGGACTCACGGAAGTACTTGCTTATGGTACTGCTGTTATGGTTGAAAAGATCAATTGATCACCAATCTGCTTGTTTGAATTATAGAATCTTTTGTGATCCTGCAGAAGTAAATTCCTGCATTGAGTTCCTGAAGGTCTATTAACTGCTCATCATTTCCATTCCTGAAATTCATAACAAGTTTACCTGTGCAGTCAAAGACTTCAATTATGTAATTTTCCAGACCTGAACTGATCCGTACAGAACCACGGCCGGGATTGGGGTAGATCTTCATGGAAATAATCTCACTCTTTACTCGCTGATCAATCGGATCCGTAACGGTCTTGGTGGTATGACAACAACCAAAACAATTAGAGATGTCAACGCCCACACATCTTACTCCGCATCCAATGAGCGGTACATAAGCTGCCGTAACTGTAAGCTCCTTTAATTCTATTCCTTTCTTTAATTCAACGGAAACTTTCAGTTTGTTTTTGGGAATTACAACTTCAACAGGGGTGTAACCAAGTGAACTGATCGTGATCCTTTGACCAATTTCAAGTTCTGTTGTAGAAAATGTTCCACCAATATCAGTTATACCAAATGGCTTGCTATTTGCCTTATCGTTTACAGAAACAAGTGTAAAGGGAATGAGGTCACCGGTTTCTTTTTCGGATACTGTTATTGTTAGTTTGTTTTTTCCATAACTTGTGTTGGAAAGAACAATAAGAATGAAAAAAACAATCATCCGAACTGAAGTTTGTGTTGTAATTGTTCTCATAGATGTGTCGTTTAAAATAATTCAATAATTAAATCTAGCTCATTCATCCAAATATGTTGTCAGGTTCATGTCACATAGTCGTATTCAAATTAATATTTTAAATTATAATTATGGAAAAACTCACCAAACAGGAAATTCTGGAAAACCTCAGTCTGATCGAGCAGGGTTGGTCCAATGAAGGCGATTTTATCAGGAAAGAATTTCAATTCAAAGACTTTGTTGAGGCTTTTACTTTCATGACTGCTGTAGCAATGAAAGCAGAGAAAATGAATCATCATCCGAATTGGGAAAACGTCTATAATAAAGTAATGATCTCTCTTAGTACCCATGATGCCGGTGGAGTGAGTCTGAAGGATTTCGAGCTGGCATCTAAAATTGATTCTATTTTTAAGCTCAGGGAAAAGCAGTGATTTAATTGAAAAGGATTATTTCCACTAACGGGTTATTTGCTTAGTTTTACAGTATGGAAACCAATGACCTTATCGAATTTAATTCAACACCTGAAATCAAGGAGAAGCTTAAGAAATATGGATTTACCAAAAAGTTTTCTGAGGATGATGTCATCCTGAATGAGAACGCATACATAAAAGCAATTCCAATTGTTGTCAGCGGAAGTATCAAAGTTATCCGTACCGATGAGGATGGAAGAGAGATCCTTCTGTATTATATCAGACCCGGTGAAAGTTGTATCATGTCATTTCTTGGAGGCATACATAATGACACGAGTAAGGTCAAAGCGATTGCCGAAGAATCTACGGAAATTTTATTCATACCGATCGATAAGGTCAATGAATTGATCCGCGAATATCCTGAATGGCTCGATTATATTTTCCGTCTTTATCACCGCCGCTTTGAAGAATTACTGGAAGTCGTAAATGATGTTGCATTTAAAAAAATGGATGAGCGGTTATTGAGCTTTCTCCGGAAAAAAGCAGAAATGGCTAATAGCTCCGTCATTTTAGTAACTCACGAACAACTTGCCAATGAATTAGGTACGGTGAGGGTCGTAATTTCCAGGCTTCTGAAACAGATGGAAGATGAAGGTATGGTTGCACTTGGACGCCACAAAATTACCTTGCTGGATAAAAAGCTGGCCTGATATATTTTTTTCTGTGTAACAAATGTGACTGTAGGATGCCTGATCAATCCGGATCTTTGTACACAAGAAATCAGACCATTGGCTCTACATACAATCATACTCATTGCACTGATCGGAATTATTTCCGGTCTTCTGGGAGGAATGCTTGGGTTGGGCGGGGCGATCATCATCATTCCTGCACTGGTCATGTTACTTGGCTACTCCCAGCAAATGGCTCAGGGCACAGCATTGATCATGATGGTTCTTCCCGTCGGTGCTTTGGCAGCATTCCAATATTATCAGAAAGGATTTGTGGACGTAAAAGCATCCCTGATCATGGCAGCTTTCTTTTTCGTTGGTGGATATTTCGGTGCAAAGTTTGCGACACAGATTTCACAGGATCTGCTAAAAAAGATTTTTGCAGGAGTACTGGTAATGATTGCAGTAAAAATGTGGTTTCAAAAGTAATTTCATAAACAACATCTAAATGAATTTAATTAAAAATAACTATCTGACAATAGCAGGAATCCTGTTGGGCGCAATTGCAGGTTACCTTTATTACACTTATGTCGGATGTCTTTCAGGAACCTGTGCCATCACGTCAAAACCTATCAACAGTACATTGTATGGTGGATTAATGGGTGGCTTGTTCTTAAATATCTTTCAAAAGAAAAAAAATTAAAACAAATAAAAATGACTATTGAAAAATTGATCAAAGAAAATCAAGGAACGATTCTCGATGTCAGGTCAGAATCGGAGTTTTCAGGTGGACATGCAAAAGGTTCATTGAACATCCCCCTGCATGAATTGCCTTCCAGGATAGAGGAAATCAAGGCACTTAAAGCGCCGTTGATACTCTGTTGTGCATCAGGCGGGCGGAGTGGTCAAGCGCATTTGTTTCTGAGGCAACTCGGAGTTGATTGCCACAATGCCGGTTCATGGCTTGATGTTGAATACGTAATTTCACAAACTGCTTAAAAAAAAACAAATATGTTTGATACAATAAAAAATATGCTTGGACTTGGAGCCAAGGTTGATTATGCTGAACTGGTTCAGCAAGGTGCGATCGTGCTGGATGTACGGACAAAAGGAGAATATGCCGGTGGACATATCAAAGGATCCGTCAATATTCCTGTCGATCAACTTTCAAAAAACCTGAGTAAGTTTCCTGATAAAAACAAGCCAATCATTACCTGTTGTGCTTCAGGAATGCGAAGCGCTTCAGCTTTGAGTATTCTGAAATCAAATGGCTATACGCAGGTACACAACGGTGGGGGCTGGAGTTCGTTGAGATCCAGGATCTGAACTTGTTGAAACAAATCTAAATTGACCATTGTCCATGTTAGGGCAATGGTCTTTTTGTATTGATACATTTAATCTATATTCGCCATCAGTTTAAATGATACTTTTTAAAAGAACAGATGGATCAGAACAAAGAAATTTTAGACAATGAATTTTCAGTACCCGACAATTCAAAAGAGGAAGAATTTCTGATCAGTGAAAATAAATTTATGTTCCTGTGTTTTATTAGTCTGGGGATGTATCAGGTCTGGTGGAAATACAAAGCCTGGAAATTTTTCAAAGAGCGTGAAAATCTTGATATCATTCCTGCTGCCCGTGCGATCTTTACAATTTTCTTCCTTCATGGTCTGTTGAATCGCATTTTGGGATATGCTTCTTCAAAAGGGTACGCAAAGGATTTTTCTGTAACAGGAATGTATCTTGGTTACATCGTATCCAGTATGTGCTCACGTTTACCGGAACCTTATTATCTGATAGGCTTGATGAATTTTACATTCCTTCTTCCTGCATTCAGGGCATTTAATTATGCGAAAGAAAATTCTTCTGAGATCAAAGTGACCCATCTTGATTATTTCACAGGCAGACAGATCACTTTGATCGTTGTCGGTACTTTATTGTGGCTGCTTATTTTGACAGGAATGTTCGATCCGGCAATGAGAACAACCTTATAAGGACAGCATAATTGTTTTTTTTGAAAAGGGTATAAAATAAACAAACGCTGAAAGCCTTACGGGGCTTATCAGCGTTTGAAGTCAGCCTTACGGGGCTGGAGTTAAACCATATGCTGTTTAGGTTATGAGTGCAATATACAGGCTTCGTAAAGCGGTAGTAGTTCACTAGCAGACCAAATCTTACATTTGAAAGATTGATTTAATTTGTGTGCCAACAATCCTGAATTCAAGCTTGATTAGGCGATTTATTTTCAGCCGGCATTGTTTGGCCATGTAATAAAAGTGACTTTAATCACTGAATACCATGTATTTTCGGGATTAATCGCCATTCACTGAAGTTTATTAACTTTGCCTCCGGAAAGAATAAATCTATGTACAAGCTAAATACCATCGATCAGGCGATCAAAGACCTTAAAAACGGGAAAGTGATCATTGTTGTCGATGATGCAAATCGTGAAAACGAAGGCGATTTTATCACTACAGCCGAAAACGCAACTCCTGAGATCGTAAATTTTATGGCAACACATGGTCGCGGATTGATCTGTGTTGCATTGACAGAAGAAAGATGTGCAGAATTAAACCTGCCACTCATGGTCTCACAAAATACTTCTTCGCATGAAACACAATTTACAGTTTCAGTGGATCTGATCGGTTATGGAACATCAACAGGAATTTCTGCTTCCGACCGTTCAAAAACTATTAAAGCGCTTATTAATCCTGCGACTAAACCGGAAGAACTTGGCAGGCCCGGACATATTTTTCCATTGCGTGCAAAAAAAGGTGGAGTCCTTCGTCGTACCGGACATACTGAAGCAACAATTGATCTGGCACGATTAGCAGGAGCTTCTCCTGCCGGTGCTCTTGTAGAGATCATGAATGAAGATGGTACAATGGCCCGTTTACCTGACCTGATGCAGATCGCGAAAAAATTTGATCTCTCTATTGTATCAATTGAAGATTTAATTGCATATCGCTTGCAAAAGGAAAGTCTGATCGAAAGACAAATAGATGTTAAACTTCCTACTGAATATGGAACTTTTGAATTGATCGCATACAAGCAGATCACTACAGGACAAGATCATCTTGCTTTGATAAAAGGAACATGGGAAAAAGATGAACCTGTTCTGGTTCGTGTACACTCATCGTGTCTGACAGGTGATATTTTTGGCTCTTGCAGGTGTGATTGCGGACCCCAGTTACATGCAGCAATGGACATGATTGAAAAAGAAGGCAAAGGTGTAATCGTTTATATGAATCAGGAAGGTAGAGGTATCGGTCTGTTGAATAAGTTAAGAGCTTATAAATTGCAGGAACAAGGTTTAGATACAGTGGAAGCCAATATCAAATTAGGTTTTGAAAGTGATGAACGTGATTATGGTGTAGGAGCACAGATCATTCGCGATCTGGGCATTTCCAAAATGCGCCTGATGACCAACAATCCGAAAAAACGTGCCGGCTTAATTGGATACGGTCTGGAGATCACAGAAGTTGTACCAATTGAAGTTACAGGCAACAAACATAACGAAGGCTATCTAACGACAAAAAGGGATAAGATGGGGCATACGATAAGGATTGGAAAATAAATCTTCGGATGTTCACCTGAAATATGTTTCAGGTTACAGGTTTGCTTCGTAGTCTATAGACTGTAAACCTGAAACAGGCAAACATCATTATATTCCTTCAAACAACCCCTTTACAAATATACTTTCAAATAACTTTTTTATAAAACTTACCCACCATTTCCCCGGTACTTTTTAAAGAATACTTTTCAATAGCCAGCTTTCTTCCATTTTCACCGATCTGCCTGCACCAGTTTTCATTTTCCAGACATCTTTTAATTATTGCTGCAAATTCAGGAGGAGTATCTGCAATGAGAATATTTTTTTCATGTTCTACATCAATCCCTTCAGCACCGATAGAAGTAGAGATGATTGTTTTACCGGCTGCAAGCCCCTGAATTATTTTTACCCGCATCCCACTGCCGCTTAACAAAGGAACTATCATGATTTGTTTATTCATGGTATACGCACCTGCATCAGCGACCAGTCCGTCGCAAACAACAGCCGGATAATTTGCATCAATGATGGTCTGCGGAAAATCGCGACCGGCCAGAAATAATTTAGCATCCGGACTCGAAGACCGAACCATTGGCCAGCATTCTTTCATAAACCATTCAACTCCTTCAAGGTTCGGAAGCCAGTCCATTGAACCCAGATGATAAAGTACCATTTCACTTTTCTCAGGGGAACTTCTTACATAATCATCAACTTCAATTCCCAGTGGAACGGATTGAATGGCCCCCTTGAATCCAAGTGATTTTATAATTGTTTCATCAACAGTAGTGATCGGAATGATTCCATCAACTTCAGAAAGAGTTTTCAATTCGTATTCTTTCAAACGGCGCGCAAGTAAATTCAGGTATTTCTTTTTCAGGAAATTCTTTTCTGACGTTGCAAGACGTTCCCAGATAATATGTTCCACATTATGTGAACGAAGCACAATTTTTGCTTTTGAATATTTGCGGATCGTTTCAATGTAAGGAGTGCAGTAAAGAGTCTCCAATTGAATGATATCAAATTTATTTTTCTCCAGTAATTTGGAAAGATCATTTGCAACATGCATTGAGAAAAACCGCACCATATTATAGGAATGATGCGAAAATAAATTCAGCATTGCATCTACAGCCTTGATCTTAGTATCAATATAGGATGAAGTCATGTGCAACTGATCTTTCAGTTCGGTTGGAATGACTTTCATGTCGATATAATGCCGTGATGTATTCAGGCTGAACTGATAAACTTCGTTCCCTGATTTAACCAATGATAAAGCCATGTTCATCATTGCAATGTTTCCTCCATCAACTGCTGGAAATGGCACTCTATGGCAGATCTGAAGAATCTTCACGTGTTTTGTTTTTTAATTCCAATGAACCTCCTGAAAAATTTCTTGTAAGCATCACTGTCGAATAATGCTGAATCAGTAGTAGCTTTAAAGATCAGGAACAATCCGATCGGTAAAAGGATCAGACTTGAAAGCCACATACCTTCAAAGGGTTTCAGTACTTCTTCACGAGCAAATTTTTCACCGGTTATGGATAGAATATGAAATATGACAAAGAATATTATTGAAACTACCATAGGCATTCCCAATCCGCCTTTTTTTATTATAGCACCAAGTGGGGCTCCGATGAAAAAGAGGATCAGACAGGCAAACGAAAGCGTGAACTTGCGCTGCCATTCAATGTTGTGTCTGGCAAGTGTCCGTGATTTCATATCTACATCCCTGAATGTATCATTTGCCATACTCTTCAGGTTTCGTGCTGCGAAGAGCGCACTGGTTGTAATAGTGATCCGTTTATCTCGCGGAAAATTATCGATGAAATTTTTCTTAGTGAATTTGACTGCCCGGAGATTTTTTGGAGGGACAGAATCAATATTTAATGTTGGTAATATCACCCTGAAGAAATTGTCTTTTCGTTCATTGATCTTTTTCTCTATTGAATCTGATGCAAAGGAAAGTTGTTTAAGATTCAACATCTGATAATTATCACGAAACAATTGTTCGTTGGTCCTTGTCATTTTAAATGAACTCAGATCCATCCTTATCGTTTCTTCTTCAAATTCTGTTCGCATCATGGGGTAAGAATTTTTCCCGGGCCGGCTTTCCTTTTCTTCGTATGAAGATCCTTTGAATAAATTCACAATGAGATAACGTTCATCGTCAGACATAGCCATCTTCCCACGCTCCGCCAGGATCACTTTCGTGTTTCCCTGATTCATGGTATGATCATAGATCATCAGGTTGTTCAACACCTGACCGTCTTCAGTTTTTTTTCCGATCTTAATGGAATATCCGTCGATGCCGTTATAAAAAATTCCTTCCTGGATAAGCAAAGCAGGCTTTTGTTCGCGAACATCATAAAGAAGCGCATTCATTTTAAGGTTGGCGATCGGAAGTATATAATTGCTGAAAATAAAAGCCGAACCACAAATGAGAAAGGCCGTAATGATCAGTGGTCGCATCACTCTCTGCAACGATACTCCGGCAGATTTGAATGCTGTCAACTCAAAATGTTCAGCCAGATTCCCGAAAGTCATGATGGATGCAAGAAGTAGAGCCAAAGGTAAAGCCAGAGGTACCAGTGTTACGGAAACATAGACCATAAGCTTTACGATAATATACCATTCCAGACCTTTTCCGGCAAGATCATCAATGTATTTCCACAAAAATTGCATCAGAAGCACAAACAAAGAGATCAGGAAAGTCACCAGCATCGGGCCGGCAAATGATCTTAAAACAAGCAGAGTTAATTTCTTCACGTTATATTTGTAGCTCAGTTAAAGCGGATGCAAGATAATATTTTGAACTTTAGTAACGAGGAAATGCAGGTTTTAGTGGACCGGAAATTCTTCGAATTAAAACACTCCTCAACAGCAAAAATGGTAGAGCTTTTCGGAGAGCTGGAAGTGGAAATGAGATCAGTTTTTTACAATGCTGATCTGCAGGTCGAAGGCTTAAATACTTCTTCCGGAAAGATCTTCCGTGGAGAGAATTATAAATTATTCCCTTATGTTCTGCTCGATTGTCCACGGATGTTCAATAAGCAATCTGTTTTCGCATTTCGTACTATGTTCTGGTGGGGAAATGAATTTACTTTTACCTTGCATATTCAGGGAAATGCCTGGGAACAATTCAAACCAGTTTTGATCCGTAATTTTAATCGCTTGAAAGGAAGTGATATTTACTTTTGTGTGAATGACAGTCCCTGGCAATACCATCTGGGAGAAGACAATTATCTTCGTTTAGATACAAGCATGAATTTTGATCGTGCTTTTCAAATCTTACACACTAAAGATTTTGTAAAATTGTCGAGGAGACTTCCGATCTCAGAATACAAAAGAGTCATTCCGGTAGGGAAGGAGACGCTTGAATTATTTCTTGGAATGTTAAAAGATTAACAACCCAGAATATGCATCAGTGTATGGATCTGACTATTCCATAAAAGTTCGTTTTCTTCTTTCTCATCTTCCTCTGCAAAATCTGTAACGACTAAAGCGATATCGGAAGTGATCTCATCCTGAATTATTTCAAACTGAAAATAGGTGTCATCTTTTTTTTCATCAGTGACCCATTTGTAACGGATCATCTGATTATCTTTTTTCGCAACGATCTGTGCACGTTGTTCAGAACCTTCCCAATGAAAAACGTAATCACCTTCACGGATAGTTACTTTGTCGGCAAACCACTCTTCCAGACTACTTGCATTACTTAGATAGTTGAATAATATTTTTGTAGACGATTTGATTTCGAATTCCAGTGAAAATTTGACTTTTTTCTTCGTTTTGATTTCCTGCTTCACGTTATATTACTTAAAATTAATGACTTCCTGATTTTCAGGGGAAGCGAAGATAGTCATTTTTTTATTGAAAACCTCAAAAATGATAATACCTTCGCAACGACTATGGCACTACTGCATTCACTGGAAAAAGAAGGAAATTGGCTGTTTAAGCACAGGGGACAACTTCCGTTGATCCTATTTATACTGGCAATTCCCGCTGTTTTTACAACTTCATACGATGACCTCACTCCGGTTCAGATAAAAGCCTTCAATTATTCGGCTTATATTCTTTCTATTCTCGGTTTCTGTGTCAGGAGTTATACGATCGGTACGACCCCCAGAGGCACTTCCGGTCGCAATACAGAGGAGCAGGTCGCTGAACAGCTCAACCATAGTGGTATCTATTCAACGGTGAGACATCCATTATATTTGGGAAATTACCTGATGTGGATAGGAATAGTTCTGTTCACCAAAAATATCGAGTTCACTGTCATAGTAAGTCTGATGTACTGGTTGTATTACGAGCGAATCATGTTTGCTGAAGAGCGATTCCTTGAGCGCAAATTCGGGCAGTCGTACCTTGACTGGGCAAAAGGGGTTCCGGCATTCATTCCAAGGTTCAGCTCTTTTCAGAAAAGTTCAATCCCTTTTTCGATGAAAAGTGTTTTGAGAAGAGAGTATTCAGGCGTTTTGGCAACAGTAATAGGCTTCGTATTTGTTGATCTTTTGATCGGTTATAAAAAGTGGCACACCATAGGAGTTGGAAAAAATTTATGTATCATGTTGATCATCACAACAGTTATTACCATCATTCTCCGCTCGTTAAAGCATTATACGAGCGTGTTGAAAGAAGAGGGAAGAAGCTAATTCACAAAAAGAAGCGTTCAAAAAAAATCCCCTGAAATGGATACAAATCAAGGGATTAGTAGCGAAAGGGGGAGTCGAACCCCCGACCTCAGGGTTATGAATCCTGCGCTCTAACCATCTGAGCTACCTCGCCATTTTTTTAGGGGCTGCAAATATCCGAAATTGTTTGTGTTATGCAAATTTCTTTTGAAAAGATTGAAGATGACTTATATTTTCTATTATTGTTAAAAATCTTAAGAACTATGAAAATGAAACTAAAGTTATTTGCTACCATTATTGTCTTAACCTTTTTGAATAAAAATATTTCCGGGCAGATAGCAATCGGAAATCTTGATCTTGTTCCAAAAGATAAAACAACGATTACTTATTTTATGCTGAAAGATCCAAGTGCAGAATCGGCCAAACCTTACATTAAAGCTTTGGAAGAAGCATGGACCATCGGCAAACTGGAGTTTATAAAATACTCCGATAAAAATAAATATACATCATCTGAAAATTACTTTATTTCCATTGGAGGAATTACTTACACCACCACCTGGAGTAAAAGTGGAGCTCCATCGAATATGGATTATTCAAATACCCATGTTTATCTGGAATATTATAAAGCCGGAAAAAGCACAGAAAAGGTTGACAAGAAAGGAAGGAAAAGTATTGTTGAAGGTGAACATAAACAAATAGCAAGAATAGAACTTTATACTGATTTTCAGACATTAATGGAACCTTCAAATATTTTCAATAGTGATATTGATGGAGCTGGACATATCAGAAACTGGGGACCGGGAATTTTAAAAAATTATGTACAGTGTATCATGAGTTTTATTAACAATAATGTTGAAAGGAAATTGTATGATAATATCGATAAGTCCAAAGAACTTAAAAATTTACGCAATGCAACATTATTTGTGCCTGATAATGTTTTGATAAAATTTGGAAAATTTTCAGGTGATGAGTCTAAAAGATTTGACGAGTCAGATATATTTAAAAAATACACATACAAATACCAGCTCTTATCAATTGAGGAATTGAACGAAAAAATCTTAACAGAAAAAAATCCTTTTTATTACTTAGTTTATATCAAGAGCAGTACTGATAAGTTTGTTTCAGTAATTAATTCAGTAACAGGTGAAATGTTGTACACTCGTTATAAGCCAGTATCATATAACTTTAAGTCAGATGATATTGAAGAGGTACAAAGTGCGATAAAGAAAAACTAAATACAAGGAAGAGGAAATTCAATATGGCTTTCCTCTTCTTTTTTTATTGCTGTTCCATTTCCCGCAGCTCTTGCAGCCAATTCATAAACTGCTTCAAACAAACACTCGCTCCGGCAAAGGTCTCAAATGTACTTTCTGCAAATGCAATTGCTTTGCGTGATGCCCGCGCGCGTTTTGTTTTGGGATCATTTTCTACTATGAACCAGCTATCTCCTTTGGAGATTTTTACTTTATCCAGTTCATCTGCTACCATGAAGGCTTCCTTGCTATAACCGTAGCTCAGCGATGTGTCTAAAAGTACACTTACGTTTAATGTTTGCATAACAATCAATTTGAATGACTATAATATAGTCATTGTTTTTTGTATTCCAAATAAAATCTTCAAAAAATTTATTTTCCTTTCTCTTTTGCCTTAGCCAGCCAATTGTCAAAATCGATTGATTTTACAAAATCCGTCACCCCGACAATAACTTTTCCTCCTGCTTCAAGGGTGTTTTTACCATTTTCTTTGATATGGTCCCAATAATGATTTAATTCTGCCCGGACAATCATTTCCTGGGTGATGTAGTAATTTGTTGCATCATTTGTTTTCATACAAAATGTATTTAAAATTCCAGGCCATTGAAAAAAGTGGGTAAATCATCTGTCTGGTATTTAACTGATCAACTTTGATAGTTGACTCAAAAAGCCTGCACCATAATGTGGCAAAAATTATTTCCCTTTTTCAGTTATTTAAATACCTTGCGAATACTATTCTTGATTCAGGCACCCTAAACTGACACCAATGAAAAAACTTCTATTCTCTGTATTCATGCTTTTCTGCATGGTGCACACTACAAATTCACAGATCACGTATGGCCTGATTGCAACCGGACTAAATGGATTGTCTGATATTGCTTCCTGCGGTGATGACAGAATTTTTGTTGTTCTTAAACCCGGACAGATCGTTATCCTTGATTCTTCGGGTACACAAAACCCTGTTCCTTTTCTGGATCTTACAATGAGAGTGAATGCCACTGGACTGGAGAAAGGATTGCTTAGTGTGGTATTTGCGGACGACTATTTACAATCCGGATATTTTTATGTCTATTATGTTCCGCTAGGCGGAACAGACTCCCGGATCTCCCGATTTAAAGTTTCAGCAGATCCCCAGATTGCAGATACCTTAAGCGAACAACTTATCATCACCATTCCTCAACCGGTCGGAAGCCATTACGGTGGTGATATGGCTTTTGGAAAGGATGGTTATTTATACATTGGTCTTGGAGACGGCGGGGGCGAAGGTGACCCTTCAAATCATGCACAGGATACATCCTTATTTCTTGGAAAGTTTCTCCGTATCGATGTCAGCAATACAGCTGCCGGTGGTTATCAGATTCCAGGAACTAATCCATTTCTTTCATCACCTTTTCCGGATGAGATCTGGTCAATCGGTTTCAGAAATCCATGGCGTTGGAGTTTTGATAAAATGACGGGAGATATGTGGATAGGAGATGTCGGACAAGTTTCTGCTGAGGAGATCGATTTTCAGCCAGCCAATAGCCATGGTGGTGAGAACTATGGTTGGCGTTGTTATGAAGGAACGGCTCCTTATGTCACGACTGACTGCTCTGCAAGCAGTGCTTATGTTGATCCTGTTGTTGAGTATTCCCATAGTAATGGTTGCTCTGTGACAGGAGGATTTGTTTACAGAGGGTCTTCCTATCACACCATGTTCGGCAGATATTTTTATTCTGACTGGTGTTCATCCACCCTGAGAGGAGTCGTGCGAAATGGAAATATGTTTAGTGATACCACTTACATCAGTAGCTTTGCTTCCGGTTCGGTTTCATTCGGAGAAGACCAATGGGGAAACCTTTTAGTGGGAAGTTTTACAGGTGGGGAGGTTTACCGGATCTATGATTCGACCGCACATCATATAGCATGGATCTCAGACAGTGATACAACAAAGTTTTGTAGTGGCAGCAATGCAGTTCTTCAAACACCTCCCGGACCGGGCTTTCATTATCAATGGAATTTCAATGGCTCAAATTATGGAACCGATACATTTGCACTAACAATAACAACTCCGGGAAATTATTTTGTTACTGTGACCAACGCTTCCGGTTTACCTCAGGTTTCTGATCCCACTTATGTCGAATTTATTCCGGCGCCTACAGTAAGTATCATCGGACTCGATACAGTTTTTTGCAGTTCAGATCCAATTACACCTGTAAATATTTCACCGCCAGGTGGAAGGTTATTTATCGATGGAATCTTACAACCGGCTTTTCAGATCAATCCGGGAACACTTAGTCCGGGAAATCATATTGTCGATTACCGGTATACTAATTCTACAGGCTGTTCGAATTCTGCAAACCAATTAGTACGTATTGATGCATGTACTTATATCGATGAGAATTCTTCAGCGAAAGTGATTATCTATCCGGTTCCATCGGATGATTACCTCCTCGTCAGATCTTCAGGACAGATTTCTTTTTACGATATGCAGGGAAAACTTCTGACACTCACGATCGAATCATCAGAAGAAGTGAAGAAAGTCGATATCAAGGAGCTTGCAAGTGGATTTTACTTTTGCGTGATAAGGACGGATTTTAAGAGTGAAGTGTTTAAATGGGTGAAAGAATAATTTTGCTTTTGAAGTAAAGGCATTTATTTCCATCAGTCAAATTGGTTTGAAAATTTCACCAATACTCCTTTCATAAAGTCTGTGTTAACTTGCATTAAAAAAAATCTGCAGTTAACACACAAAGTAGAATTTTAGCTGTCCTGAAAATCCAGGTCAAAATCCAGGTCAAAAAAAAACAGCCCTTCCATAAGAAAGAGCTGTCAAATTTCGGATAAACAACAAGCAATTACTTGCTTTCTTCAGTTTTCTTAGCGTCCTGGATAGCATCACGCATATCCTGACAAGCACGTTTAATTTCTTGTAAACCTTTACGTACACGTGTTCCGGCAGCTGCGTTACCTTTTTCAGAAAATTTGATTACATCTTCTTCAATGGCAGATACTAGTTGTTTGATGTTTTCGTATTCTTTCATTGTGTTTGTTTTTAAAGTGTTAGTTTATGGAGGGTTTGTTTGTTAAAATCAACTTCAGGTGTGTCTTAAAATGCCGCTATCTTATCCGAAGCATATTCGCCGGCTTTCAGTTTAACATAAGCTTTTCTGAAAGCATCGATCGTATAATTTACATCTTCCAGCGTATGAACGGAAGTAGGGATCAGACGAAGGATGATAATACCTTTCGGTACAACAGGATAAACGACCATTGAACAGAAGATATCATAGTTCTCACGCATGTCGTAGATAAGATTGGTAGCCTCACCAATTGTTCCGTTCATGAAAACAGGAGTAACGGGTGATTGTGTTTTACCAATATTAAATCCGGCATCTTTCAGACCTGACTGTAATGCATTGACGATCTTCCAGAGATTATCTTTCAGTTCCGGTTTCGAACGAAGTAATTCAAGACGTTTCAGAGCACCGATCACCAAAGCTGATGGCATTGATTTCGCAAAGATCTGAGACCGCATATTATAACGGAGATATTCAACGATGTCTTCACGGCTGGAAATAAATCCACCGATCATGGCCATACTTTTTGCAAAAGTACCGAAGTAGATATCGATCTCATCATTTACTCCTTGTTCTTCACCTGTACCGGAACCTGTTTTTCCCATCGTTCCAAAACCGTGTGCATCATCTACAAATAAACGGAACTGGAATTTTTTCTTCAGTTCAACGATATCTTTCAAACGACCCATATCTCCACTCATTCCAAAAACACCTTCAGTGATCAATAAGATCGACCCGCCTGATTCTTCAACGATACGTGTTGCTCTTTCAAGTTGTTTTTCACAATTGGCAATATCATTATGCGGGAATACAAATCGTTTTCCCATATGTAAACGAACACCATCAATGATACATGCATGGCTTTCACTGTCATAAACAATTACATCATGACGATCAACCAGACAATCAATTGCAGAAACCATCCCCTGATAACCAAAGTTCAGAAGAATGGTATCTTCTTTACCCATAAAAGAGGAAAGTTCATTTTCAAGTTGCTCATGTTGATTCGTATTACCTGACATCATGCGGGCACCCATCGGTGAAGCAAAACCAAATTTTACTGCTCCTTCATTATCAGCTTTTCTGACTTCAGGATGATTTGCTAATCCTAAATAATTATTCAAAGACCAGATCAAACGCTCTTTACCGCGAAAAACCATGCGAGTGCCAATGTCACCTTCCAGTTTTGGAAAAGTAAAATAGCCATGTGAGTCTTTTGCATGTTGTCCGATCGGACCACGGTTCTTCTTTAATTTTTCGAATAAATCCACTTTCGTATAAATTTAATAATTGATGAAATGATCAGGCATTTCTAAAAATCAACTTTTCTGCAATCGTCAAAAATGCTTCGTTTTAGCTCCTGTTCAAGGCAAAAGTAACTATTTTGAATTAAAAACCAAGAATATTTTCCCACAGGTAATTGTTCATTAGATTCAGGTTTTTCACCCCTTTTCCGAATAGTGTCATTTTTTAATGGCTGACGATCAAAAAATAGGCTAAAAACATTAAAAATTCATAAAATAAGTACACATTTGGCGCTCCAAAACCCAATTCTCCATGAAATTTAAATTATTACTTATTGGACTTTTTACGACGATTCTGAATGGCTCGGCTCAAAATCTCCAATTCCGGTCCAATTTACCTTATAGCGGAAGTGAACTTGCCAACATTGGTGGTTATACCGATCTGTTAGGAAATGAATACGCTCTTGTCGGAACCGATTTCGGCCTGTCAATTGTTGATGTCACTGATCCGGATAACCCTGTGATCAAGGTAACTGTTAACGGCCCCAATTCAAGTTGGAGAGAAGTGAAGACTTATAGAAATGTTGCTTATGTCACTACAGAAGGTGGTGGCGGATTACAAGTAATTGATATGACAAATCTTCCTGCTTCAGTTAACACTACTCTATATACAGGCGATGGGGCAATCGCAGGACAACTCAGCAGCATTCATGCATTGCATTGTGATACAGCAATGGGCTTTTTGTATTTGTATGGAAGCAATATTGGTGACGGGAACACACTTTTCTTAGACCTTTCTGATCCATTGAATCCAACTTATGCAGGACAATATGTATATGCCGGAAGTCAAAGTGATAATTACGTTCATGATGGTTATGTTGAAAATGATACAATGTATGAGTCGCATATCTATTCAGGATTTTTTACTGTTGTAGATGTGACCAATAAATCGAATCCGATTTTACTCGCAACACAACAAACTCCTACCAATTTTACCCACAATACATGGTTGAGTGACGATCATAAAACGCTCTTTACTACAGATGAGAACTCAGGCAGTTTTCTTGGGATCTATGATATTTCTGATCTTGGGAATATCAGGGAAAGTGCTCGTTTTCAAACGGCACCGGGAACTGGAGTAATTATTCATAATACTCATATCCTGAACGATTATGCAATTACTAGCTGGTACAAAGAAGGTGTTGTCATTACAGATGTTGCCCGTCCGCAGAATCCGATAGAGGTCGGACATTACGATACCTATTCCCAGGGATCCGGCGATGGGTTTGCAGGTTGCTGGGGCGTTTATCCATTCCTACCGTCAGGAACGATAGTCGCTTCAGATATCAATAACGGACTCTTCGTACTTACTCCAACATACATCAGAGGGTGTTATCTGGAAGGAATCATTACAGATTCAATTACCAATGCAGTTATAAATGGAGCATTGATCGAAGTGCTTTCAACTACACTGACAAAAAATTCCAATAATCTTGGTGAATATAAAACAGGAACTGCTGTTGCCGGCACTTATGATATTCGTATTTCGAAAGCAGGGTATTATACAAAAACGATTACAGGTGTTGTTCTTACCAATGGCGTGTTGACTACGCTTGATGTTGCATTAAGTCCTTTCCAGACTTTTGCCTTTAGTGGAACAGTGTTAGACAGTCTTACAGGATTGAGTGTACCGGATGCATTCGTTTCGATAACCTCAATAAACGGACTTAAGTATTCTGCTTCAACAGATATTAGCGGAGTTTTCAATTTCCCTGCTGTTGTTCCCGATGATTATACAGTTTACGCAGGTAAGTGGGGATACAGAACAAGTTGTTCAACTCAAACACTTGTTGTCGGAAACCCTATTCTTGCAACGATTGCTCCCGGATATTATGATGATTTTTCATTTGATAATGGATGGACAGTAAACGGATCTTCCGGTAATGCTTGGGAACGAGGAGAGCCGGTTGGAACATACGATGGAAGTTCGACAGAGATCAATCCTGATTTCGATGTAAATTCGGATTGCAGTGATACTTGTTTCATTACTGATAACGACGGAGCTCCTTACAATGGCTCTGATGTTGACAATGGAAATACGATTTTGACTTCACCTGTTTTTGATGGTACAATCTATCAGGCGCCAACTCTTAGTTATTACCGCAGATACCTTTGTATAAACGGTACAGGATCACCGAATGATACGATGAGAATTTCAGTAAACAACGGTTCAATGACTGCAAGAGTTGAAACGGTTGGACCTAATGATGGATCAAACGGAAGCTGGGTTCAGCATTCAGTTCTTTTAAGTTCACTTTTGCCCGTTACAGCGACAATGTCTGTTTCAATAGAAGTGGAGGATACTTCACCGGGAAATATAGTGGAAGGTGCTTTTGATAAATTTGAAATCACCGGCCAGCTGATCAATTCAGTGCAGGATAAATCGGTGAAGACCTCAATAAATGCATATCCAAATCCATTTAATAATGCTATCACAATTGACTATTTTCTAAGTACTTATAGTGGTTCAACTAAATTAATTATAAGAGATATTCTTGGGAATATTGTCAAGGAAAAAATCTTGCTTGCATCAAAAGGATCAATTCAGATCGGTTCAGAATTGCCAGCGGGAATTTATATTCTTGAAGTTTCCGGAGGAAATGAACAATCGGTACAGAAAATTGTAAAACAGTAAAATATTTTACCCGGAGAAACCGATAGCTTTTTGGTTGGGGTGCAGACGGCACCACAACCATTTCTGGCTGTCGGTTTCTCTTTTGAATGTAAGTGATAAAATTTACCGGCAGTCGATTGATCAGTAAAGTCCAAAAACCCTTATATTCACAAAATTAGGCCGTTTTTTGCTAAAAAAGTCGTTAATTCAAAAAGTGCAGGATCTGCCTGAAAAAGCAGATTTCAGCTTTCAATTTTCAATATAAAAAACTATCTTCGCAGACTTATGAAAATCAGAGTTCTCCCGGTCTTTTTTCTGTTCCTTTTATCCATGACTTCGTGCAGCGATTATTCCAAAATGCTGAAAACGCGGGATATGGAAGCAAAGAGTGAGTATGCCATCAAACTATACAACAAAGGCGATTATTTCAAGGCTTTGCCGTTGTTTGAAGAATTGATCACTGTTTACCGGGGAACAAAGAAGGCTGAACAAACATATTACTACTATTCATACACCAATTACAGGATAGGAGATTACGAAACGGCAGCTTATGATTTTGAGAATTTCGCAAAGACATATCCCAACAGTGAGTTTGCCGAAGAATGTGCATTTATGCATGCGTATTGTTATTACCAGAGTTCACCATTGTATTCACTGGATCAGACTAACACTTACAAAGCAATCAATGAATTACAATTGTTCGCTGACCGGTATCCGCAGAGTAAAAAAGTAGAGGAGTGCAATAAACTCATCGATCAGCTTCGCGAGAAACTTGAAGAGAAAGAATTTCAATATGCAGAATTGTACTACAATGTTGCGTCCTACAAGTCTGCTATCACAACGTATAAGAATCTGATCAACGATTTCCCTTCAACTAAATACAGAGAAGAAGCACTGTACAAGATCCTTCGCTCATCCTATCTCCTTGCAGAGAATAGCATTGAATCGAAATTGATGGAACGTTATGGTGAAACGCTGGTTGCATATGGTGAATTCAATGCAGCATATCCTGAAAGCAAATACAAGAACAAAGCACTGGATTATTTCGAAACGACAAAAAAGCGGATCGATAAATTCAATAAAAATCAAATACAATAATTTTACAAATATATACTCATGAGCTATAAATCAGAAGTTACTACTACTATCACGAGAAATGTTCCTGAATACGATAAGAAAACAGGAAACGTTTATGAATCACTGGTAGTGATCGCAAAGCGTGCAAACCAGATTTCGACTGAAATGAAAGAAGAACTGAATGCTAAATTATCAGAATTCAATTCTACAACTGACAATCTGGAAGAAGTGTTTGAAAACCGCGAACAGATCGAAATTTCAAAATACTATGAAAGACTTCCTAAGCCGACTTTGATTGCCATTCAGGAATTCAATGAAGATAAAATTTATTTCCGCAATCCTTCGAAAGAAAATCAAAGCGAAAAATAATTGTCGTTCATTTAAAGATTGAAACAATCCAAGACCCTGGAGTTTTGGATTTTTTCATTTTTATACCTCGATAAGAATGAGAGGAAAAAAGATCCTACTTGGAATTACCGGAAGTATAGCAGCCTATAAATCTGCTCTGCTGGTGCGGCTATTGGTCAAAGAAGGAGCTGAGGTGAAAGTGGTAATGACCAAGGCAGCAATTGATTTTATCACTCCGCTTACCTTATCTACACTTTCAAAACATCCTGTTTATTCGGAATACGCAAATCAGGAAACAGGCGAATGGAGTAATCATGTTGAACTAGGATTGTGGGCTGATGCATTTGTAATTGCTCCTGCTTCTGCAAATACTATTTCAAAGATGGCAAATGGTGTTTGCGACAATTTGCTGCTGGCGGTCTATCTTTCTGCAAAATGCAAAGTGTTTTTTGCTCCTGCCATGGACCTTGATATGCATAAACACCCTGCCACACAAGAGAACATTGCAAGACTGGTTTCATTTGGCAATCAGTTGATCTCAGCAACATCAGGAGAATTAGCAAGTGGTCTGTATGGCGAAGGCAGAATGGAAGAGCCGGAACTGATACTGGATGTACTTGAAAAATATTTCAATGCTGATCTGCCGTTAACAGGTAAAAAAGCATTGGTCACTGCAGGTCCCACTTTCGAAGCGATCGATCCTGTCCGCTTCATAGGAAACCGCTCTTCCGGTAAAATGGGATATGCCATAGCAGAAGAACTCGCTGCACTTGGCGCAGAAGTCTTACTAGTTAGCGGTCCGGGTAATTTGTCTGTAAACAATTCAAGAATAAAAAGAGTCAATATTGAATCAGCTGAAGAAATGCTCAATGCATGTATGGCTGATTTCTCTGCAAAGGATATCATCGTTATGTCTGCCGCAGTTGCTGATTACAAACCTGCAGATGTTGCCCCGGAAAAACTGAAAAAGAAAAATAATGAAATGCCTTTACCGTTAATACCCACTCAGGATATTCTGGCTCTGATGGGTGAGAAGAAAGGCAAAGATCAATTCATTGTTGGTTTTGCCCTGGAGACTGAAAATGAGATTGAAAATGCAAGAGGCAAATTAAAAAAGAAAAACCTTGATCTGATCGTACTCAATTCTCTCAAAGATGAAGGTGCTGGTTTCAATCACGATACAAACAAGATCACCATTATAGATAAAAAAGGAAGCGAACATCACTTCAGTTTAAAATCAAAACAAGAAGTTGCAAAAGATCTCGTAAAAATTATTATTTCCAATATCACAAATAAACGGTAAAATGATAGCCAAGTCAAAGTATCTTCTGTCTTTTCTGATCACAATTTTAAGTGTGAATAATTTATTTTCACAGGAATTGATTTGTCAGGTATCTGTTCAGACACCGCAGATCCAGGCAAGTGATAAGACTATTTACGATAAACTTCAGACAGATCTACGTGAGTTCATGAATAACCATAAGTGGACAAATGATGAGTTCCTGAATCAGGAGAGAATTGAATGCTCAATTGTAATTACCATTTCAGAACGACTTTCAACCGATGAGTTTACCGGCAACATTCAGGTTTCTTCCCGCCGGCCGGTATATCATAGTTCGTATAATTCACCGATGTTCAATCATCAGGATAAAGATTTTACATTCAAATATATTCAGGAGCAAACGATCGAGTTTGATGAAGGAAGTGTGACTTCAAATCTTACAGCAGTACTTGGTTACTATGCGTACATTATCATTGGTCTTGACTATGATTCATTTTCTCCATTGGGTGGAACGGTCTATTTTACAAAAGCACAAACTGTTGCAAACAATGCACAGAATCTTCCTGACCGGGGTTGGAAAGCTTTTGAAAATTCACGTAACAGGTATTGGCTGATAGAGAATCTGCTGAATGTTTCTTTCCGTCCGATGCGTGAAGTATTTTATACTTATCACAGATTGGGAATGGATAAATTCGAAGAGAACTTCCCTGAAGCAAGGGCTGTGGTCACTGAAAGTCTGAAGAGTCTGCGCAAAGTTTATCAGGACAAACCTAATTCATTTTTAATGCAATCGTTCTTCACTGCTAAAGCGGATGAGATAGTAAACATCTATACTGCAGCACTCCCTGCTGAAAAAGACGAACTTGTTCCTATCCTGTCTCAGATCGATCCAGCAAATACCTTGAAGTATCAGACTATACTTTCGGCGTCGACGTTACCGGGTGGGGGGAAATAATGAATAGCGAATAACGAATAGTGAATAACGAATAACGAATAGTGAATAGTGAATAGTGAATAGTGAATAGTGAATAGTGAATAGTGAATAGTGAATAACGAATAACGAATAACGAATAACGAATAATGTAGAAGTGATAGTGGAGAATGAAAATTGCGGTAATTTTATTGGGTTGATTCAGTTGAGTAACTTATAAGTTTAACAAAAGTTGTTCATCAACCTGTAACCGGTTAACCCAATTCACCAACCAAAATAAATCAGTTTATAAAAAAATAAGTACTAAAGTATTATGGCCTTAAAATGTGGTATTGTCGGATTACCGAATGTTGGTAAGTCGACATTATTTAATTGTCTTTCGAATGCAAAAGCGCAAGCTGCAAATTTTCCGTTTTGTACGATTGAACCGAATGTTGGTGTGATCACAGTTCCGGATGAACGATTGAATGAATTAGAGAAATTAGTTAAACCGGAAAGAGTAGTCCCGACAACAATAGAGATCGTTGATATCGCCGGATTAGTAAAAGGAGCCAGCAGAGGGGAAGGTCTGGGAAATCAATTCCTGAGTAATATCAGAGAGTGCGATGCAATCATCCATGTGGTCCGTTGCTTTGAAGATCCGAATGTGGTTCATGTCGATGGTTCTGTAAACCCGGTCCGCGACAAAGGAACGATCGATACAGAACTCCAGTTAAAAGATTTCGAAAGCGTAGACCGGAAAATGGCGCGTACTGAGAAAATGGCTAAGATCGGAACTGATAAAGATGCAAAGAAATGCATGGAAGTTCTGAGTATCTATAAAGCGCATCTTGAAAAAGGGCTCTCTGCTCGAAGCGCTCCTGTTGCACCTGAAGATAAACGTTTCATTGAAGATATATTTTTACTTACAGCGAAACCTGTATTGTATGTATGCAATGTTGATGAAGGTTCCGTAGTTACAGGAAACAAATATGTTGATCTGTTAAAGGAAGAAGTGAAGGATGAAAATGCAGAAGTACTGGTTATCGCTGCAGCCATTGAAGCAGAGATCACACAGCTCGACAGTTTCGAGGACCGTAAGGCATTTCTCACCGACCTGGGACTTGAAGAATCAGGTGTTGCTAAATTGATAAAGGCTGCATACAGGTTATTGAATCTGTACACATACTTCACAGCCGGAGTAAAAGAAGTGCGGGCATGGACTATTACGAAAGGTATGCTGGCTCCACAAGCAGCTGCTGTGATCCACACTGATTTCGAAAAGGGTTTTATCAAAGCTGAAGTGATCCGTTATAACGACTTTCTTAGCTATGGATCAGAATCTGCTTGCAGAGATGCAGGAAAATTAAGTATAGAAGGAAAAGAATATTTAGTAGGTGACGGCGATGTAATGCATTTCCGTTTTAATGTTTAAATAAATCCTGAATGATATCAACCATATTGGTCGTAGTAACCATTGGAATCAGTTTACTCGCGTTTTCTCAAAACGAGTATATGAATAAACTGATCTTCAATCCGTATATGATCGATAAACATAAGCAGTGGTATCGGTTTATCAGCAGCGGATTTATTCATGCAGATTTTATTCACCTTGCGGTGAATATGTTTGTCTTGTATTCCTTCGGCGGAATCATCGAAAAATATTTTGAAGCCTATTTCGATGAGCGGGCCGGATACTATTATGTTCTACTTTACTTTGGAGGAATGGTCACTTCAGTGATACCAACTTTCAAGAAAAATAAAGAGAACATTTATTATAATGCTCTTGGAGCATCCGGAGCAGTTTCTGCTGTCATTTTTGCATTTATTTTACTTGAACCAATGCAGAAAATTTGTCTCTACGGATTGCTTTGTCTGCCATCGATCGTTTTTGGAGTAGCTTATTTGATTTACTGCTATTATATGGGAAAGAAAGGTGGCGACAACGTTAATCATGATGCTCACATGTGGGGAGCAATTTTCGGATTTGTTTTTACTACGATCCTTAAACCGGAACTACTCATTTTGTTTTTTCAGAAATTAATGGCTTTTGGAAATGTTTTCTGAAAAAAACAAAGCAATCTTTCTCGATCGTGATGGCGTACTGATTCACGAACGAGGTGATTATACTTGGTTACTTGAAGACCTGAAGATCAACATAGGTGTTCCTGAAGCATTGCTTGAGTTTTCAAAGCAGGGATTTTTGCTGATCGTGATCTCAAACCAGGGTGGAATCGGAAAAGGACTTTATACCATCGCCGAAGCAGATTATCTTCATCTGCACATCTCGAGAAATCTTGGAATGAATGGAGTTCAGATTACCGAATACTACTATTGCCCACATCATCCAACTACAAGTAAATGCATCTGCCGCAAACCTGATTCATTGTTGCTGGAAAAAGCAATTGCCAGATTCAATATCGATCCGGAAAAAAGTTTTTTTATAGGGGATACAGAACGGGACATTGTTGCCGGACAAAAAGCAGGGGTCAATACAATTTTGATTGAACCTAATTCAGATTTAAGACTTATCAATTTATCATCTTCTTAGTTGTTTAATGTTCTTGCGAAATCGAATTGTATGACTTTTCTCAAACGAAGAGTTAATAACCGCCCGGTGTTGTTAAACTTTTTCATTCAATAAAATAACCAACGAAAATACTTGCTACCTTTGTATCATTCAGATGCAAAACAATTTCGTCAATTTTAATGGGAATATAATCGAGGCCGGACAACCGATCTTTACAGCCAGTAACAGAGCTTTCAGATATGGTGATGCTGTATTTGAGACCATCCGTCTAATGAATGGCGAGATCCTTTTTTTTGAAAAACATCTGGCCAGACTTGCAAGTTCAATGGAACTTCTGGGTATGAATGGCCATGATGATCTGACCTTTCATAATCTCTATCTTTCCATACGGCATCTTGACCAGGTAAATAACCTGAAAGGTAACGGACGGATCAGACTGGAAGTTTTCAGGAATGATGGTGGATTGTATACGCCACAGACCAATAATGTATCCTATCTTATAGAAGTATCATCATTGTCAAACCGGAACTTCCGGCTGAATGAAACCGGTCTGAAAATAGACCTGTATACAGAAATCAAAAAACCGGTCAGTCGTCTGTCAAATCTGAAGTCGTCGAACGCACTTTATTATGTTATGGCAGGATTGTATAAGAACAAAACCAATAGCGGCGATTGTCTGGTACTAAACACTGACGGTCGGATTGCAGAAGCGATCAGTTCAAATATCTTTTTACTTGATAATGGTGTCTTTTACACACCCTCTCTTGATGAAGCCTGTGTTGCAGGAGTCATGCGTGAAGTACTCATTTCTCATCTTCGAAAACAAGGGAAAACAGTGATAGAAAAAGGCATAACAGTCGATGACCTGTTGAAAGCCGATGAAGTTTTTTTAAGTGATGTGATCCATGGATTAAGATGGGTAGGGGCATTCAGGACTAAAAGATATTTCAATAATTTCTCGACAAAGCTTTTAAACGAACTCAACGAATTACACCAAATAAAAAAGGTCTGATTTCTCAGACCTTTTTTATTATTAAATAACTTCCAATTATTTCTTTGGAGTAGTTTCAGCAGGATTAGTTACTGTTTCAGCACTAGCCATATTTTGTTCAGTAGCAGTTTTGATCTCTGCATATTGAGCATTCCATCCTTCAACTTGTGCCTGAGAAGCAGCCATCTTAGATTGGAAATCAGCTAAACCTTTAGTAGCTTCTTCTGGATTAACTTCGCCTTTCATAACTTTGTCTTTCCACTCGCCGAATTGCTTTGTAGTTTCATCCCAAGTTGCTTTGAAAGTGTTGAATTCTGATTGCATACCTTCCAATTTCGTAGCATTCTCAGTTGCTGTCTGGATAGATGCAGCTAATTGCGTTTTTACAGCTTCTTCTTTTGGAGAAGTGATGCTGTTCATTCTTTCAGTTTGTTTAGCAACGAATTCTTTTGCTTGAGTAGTAGTAGCAGTAAGCTCATTGCTCCAGTTAGTAGCTTTTTCACCTAATGCTGTCCAATCTGTTCCGAATTGATTTACATCTGCAACGATTTTTGGATCAACTTTCTTTGTACATGCTGTGAAGCTCATCGCTCCGGCAATAACGAATGCTAAAATTGCTTTAGTTTTCATGATTTTTTTGTATATGGTTTTTATGGTTGAATTAGTTCGAAATTACCGCTTTAAATTACCCGTAATCAGTTGCGGCAAATGACTTATTGACAATCAAAAGTTTATTTCTCTTTAACGTCAGGAAGCACATTTCTGATATAATCCATCTTTGAATTAATAGTGCCATGATCCGGAAAAACACCCTGATTGGCAACCCGAATATCTTCAATCGAATAAAATGCATGTGGATTTACGTTTTTTATGATGTTTCTGACTCGAGCAATATCCTTGCGATTCACGATTGTAAAAATAATTTTCACCGGGCCCTTCGCTCCGTGACCATCCATAATTGTCAAACCAAGTTTCTCCTTTTGCAATTCTGTGATCAAGGGTTGCCAGTCTGACGAAACGATCAACCTTAAAACCTGTAGTCCCAACGCCAGCCTGCTTTCAATTAGCAAACCTACATAAGTACCCATTGCAAATCCTCCGGCAAATCCGATGTAACATACCGGATTATCGAGATGTTGCATGACTTGCCGGATGGAGATAAGCCATATCAAAACCTCAACAAATCCAATAAAGGGAACTATCTGACGAAAACCTTTTGAAACAAAAACACTTCTTAAAGTGCCAAGTGACACATCAATTGTTCTTGCAATAAAAATCAGAAAGGGGAGCACGACCCACTTAAAAACTTCTGTACTGAAATACGGATGATCCATTATCTGTTTATCATTTCTTTGACAAGTACAGGAATTCCTGTGCCTGCATTTGCATTTATAAATTTAAATCCGGTCAGGTTTCCTGCTGAGACATCCGGATTGACCAGGAATTTTTCAGCATCAGGTAAAGCATAGTTGATTAATCCGGCAGCCGGATAAACTGCAAGTGAAGTTCCAACGACAATGACGATATCTGCTTCTGAAACTATGTATGCTGCTTCTTCAAGTGCAGGAACCATTTCTCCAAACCAGACAATATGAGGTCTGAGTTGTGATCCTAACTCACAGGTATCACCTTCAACAATAGAGTCCCCTTTTATAGAATAGACAAGACTCGGATTCATTGTACTTCTTGATTTCAGGATCTCGCCATGTAAATGCAGGATCTTAGTTGAACCTGCTCGCTCATGGAGATCGTCAATATTCTGAGTTACGATGTGTACATCATATTTATTTTCCAGTTCAGCCAAGGCTAAATGCGCTGCATTCGGTTTTGCTGCCATTACTTGTTTTCGCCTTTCATTATAGAACTGTAGCACCAGATTCCTGTCTTTTTTCCAGGCTTGTGGTGTAGCTACATCTTCAATTCTGTAATTTTCCCAAAGTCCATCACTGTCACGGAAAGTCTTTAATCCACTTTCAGCACTGATTCCCGCACCACTAAGAACAACCACTTTTTTCATGATCTACTTGCATTCAATTTCCATTATTTATTGGCTTTCCAGTTTCCTTCAAACTTAATTCCATTTAGAAAATCCCTGATCTTCATTTTATTTCTTCCTGAAAGCTGTAGTTCATTTATTGAAATATAACCTCCTGATAAATAGATTCTCAGATAGCTCTTGTTATCAGTTTCAATTTTCCCTATGGCTTGATTATGAGATTCCATTATTGCATCCGCATTAAAGATCTTTACAGAAAATCCGATTCCATTATCATTGAAAAATTCTGAATGAGCAGCCGGATATGGTGAAAGTCCCCGGATAAAATTTCTTGTTTCTTCCGGATTCTTGGTCAGCGGTAGCCGGGTATTTTCCCTGTTAAGCTTTGGAGCAATTTTCAAAGTATCAGTACTTAACGTGCTCTGATCAATGGATTTAATCTTACCTGATTCAATTGCCTGTACAGTCTTTAATACAAGCTGCGAACCTACTTTCATAAGCTTGTCGTGTAGAGTTTCAACATTGTCATCGTTTGTTATTTCAACTTCTTCATGAAAGATGATATTTCCGGTGTCGATCTCTTGTTTGAGGAAAAAGGTAGTAACACCGGTCTTCTTTTCTCCATTGATTATTGCCCAGTTGATTGGAGCTGCACCTCTGTATTGGGGCAGTAAAGAACCATGCAGATTGAATGTCTCTAACTTCGGCATATTCCAGACCACTTCAGGCAACATCCGGAAAGCCACAACGATCTGCAGATCGGCATTCAGTGCCTTTAGCTCATTAACGAAGGACTCATCTTTCAGATTGGCCGGCTGAAGAATTTTCAGTCCGTGCTTTTCAGCAAATTGCTTTACAGGTGAAGAAAGAATTTTCTGTCCGCGTCCGGCAGGTTTATCCGGAACAGTAACAACTGCCGAAATCGGATAACCGTTCTCAACAAGGGTTGCCAAAGCAGGAACTGCAAAATCGGGTGTTCCGAGAAAAACAATTTTGGGTTTGTTCGACATACCGGCAAAGATAGCTATGATTGAACAAAGGGAAATGGAAATTAACAATAGTTATTCAGGCAGATTGTGAATTTTAATTTGAGAAATTTATTCTCCCTAAATATTTTTCAATTTCTTCCAGACACCTGACCGGATATACCAGTAACAAACCACCCCTGTAAACAGCCAGTAGAGAACTTCTGAGAACCAGACAATTTCAACGGACCCTTTGAATACGAAAGTTGCCAGGTAACTATAGAGCATATAAATGAAAATGGCTGCAATCTCAATGTACAAGGCAATTTTTGTTGCTCCGGTACCACTTACTGCATTGATAGAAACTATAGCAAATCCAAAAAAGATCAATGCAATATCTACGATCTGCAGACAAGCCATTGAATCACGGATCAAATCAATGTCGTTTGTGAATATTGAAAGAATCTGCACAGGGAACAGCAGGTTAATTGCTATCATCGCAACTGAAACAAACATCGTCAGCTTGATAATATTGTTGACCAGCCCTAAGACCTCATCTTTTTTACCTTGTCCAATTACATTACTTACCATACTGTTTGCAGCCACAGAAAATCCCCAGAAGGGAGTCATGCTGATCATATAGGCACCTCTGACGATATTTGAAATTGCCAGTTCATGACTTCCGATCTTTTCAATAAAAACAAAAAACACAAACCATGCACCCATGGAAAGTAAATTTTGTACAATGATAGGAGAGGAGAGCTCAAATATTTTTCCTGTCAGTTCCTTTTTGAAACTTGCAAATCTGAACAGATGGTATTGAACAAGATCCTTTTTTAAGAAAGTATACAACCATATAAATAGTAGTGCAAGTAATTCAGCAATTGAGGAAGCAAGTCCAGCACCTGCAATTCCTAATCTGGGAAAACCAAGGTTACCGAAAATCATTCCATATCCTAAAACAATATTTATTGCTGCCATCAGAAAGGAATAGAATCCATAGATCCTTGGAATTGCAATTCCAACATAAAGTGAACGGAATGCTGTAGCCATTAGCACAAAAAATATCCCATAAGAGCGATAGTCCAGAAACTCTGTTGTTGCTTCTATCAGGTCCGGTTCATTCAGGATCAAAGGAAGCAGAGGCGGGGCTATCCACTTCAATATCGCAAATAAAACAAAGCCGGTTAGAAGAAGGATACCTAAACTTTGGTCAAAAATTTTTCCGATTGCCTGATTATTTCCTTCACCTTTTCTCCTCGAAATAATGATCTGCGTTCCTGTACCTATCGATGTACCGATCATGGCAAAGACAAAATACAGGACTCCGCCAACTGCAGAGGCTCCTAATTCGGTCTCACCGATACGGCCAAGAAAAGCTGTATCAGTAATGTTGATCAAGGTCATCGACAATGCCCCTAAAATTACGGGCATAGCAAGTTTTGTGATCTCCTTATAAGTGGTTCCTATTGCCATAGATCAATCAACCTGCAATACCAGTCCTTTTAGATACTCACCCTCCGGGTGATAAATACTTATCGCATGATCTGGTCCTTGAGTAAGCTGATATAATATTCTGACATTTCTCTTGGATTGTGCAGCTGCCTGAAAAACAATTTTTCTGAAAAGAGTTTTATCGATCACTTGAGAACAAGAAAAAGTAAAAAGTAATCCACCCGGTTTTACTTTATAAAAACCTTCAGTATTCAGATTCCTGTAACCAATCATGGCTTTGTCAACAGATGATAGATGTTTCGCAAATGCCGGTGGATCAAGTATAACAATGTCAAACTGATCTTTTGTCGTTTTCAAAAAATCAAATGCGTCCATCGTATGAAATTGATGGCGGTTAGAAACGTTGTTGAGTTCTGCATTCCTTAATGCAAGTTCTCCTGCTTTTTTAGAACTATCAACAGAATGAACTTCAGAAGCCCCACCTGCAAGTGCGTACATTGAAAATCCACCGGAATATGAAAAAGTGTTCAGTATCTTTTTCCCTTTTGAATATTTCGAAAGTAACTGCCTGTTCTCACGCTGATCAATGAAGAAACCTGTTTTCTGTCCTTCAACCCAGTTCACGTAAAATTTGATATCATTTTCAAAAACTTCTGATTCCGACTGTGACCCCAACAGAAATGAATTTTCCATTTGCATTGCATTCTGCTTACTCATTGTCTCTGAACTTTTATCGTATATCGCTTCAAGTGAAGTTCCATACAATTTCTTGAGAGCAGATACAAAATGTTGTTTTTGTTCATGCATTCCGACAGTATGAGTTTGGACTACTGCAACAGAGCCGTAAATATCTATGATCAGGCCGGGTAAACCATCGCCTTCAGCATGTATAAGCCGGTAAATATTTGTTGTGGTATTGCCGATCAATCCAAGCCTGTCACGATTGTCATAAGCTTTTTTGAATTTGGAATACCAGAATTCTTCACCGCAATCTGTAACTACAAATGAGAATATTCTGACCTTTATCGATCCTTCATGAAAGTGCCCGGTAGCCAGGTACTCATTTTCATTTGAAAAGACCTCTACAATTTCACCTTCTTTCGGATCACCGGTAACTTTCGCAATTGCTCCTGAAAAGACCCAGGGATGAAACAGTCGTAATGACCGGTCCTTTTTTGGATGCAATATCACTTTCGCATAATTTTCCATATGCGCCAAAAGTACAATTAATTAGCTCTGGAAATAAGGGTCAAATATGGAAAAAACAACGAAGTCTAGGGCTTGACACCCAGGACTTCCCCTTCTTTATAAAAGATCTGTTCATTATCAACCAGCCATTCCACAACCTTAAGTGTGTTCTCTTCTGTTGCCGGCCGCAACCGGACGATCAGGTCCGATAAACCAATTTCACTTTCTTTAAGGAGATTTTTAATGCGAATCGAAATTTCGTTGAATTCCAGATCTGAAACACCGGCTTTGTTTCTCTCCAGACAGTAATCACAGACTCCACATCGTTCTGTGTTTATCTCACCGAAATACGCTACCAGCATCTGACTTCTGCAACGGTTTTCTGTTTCGGCATAGTGAAGAAAGGATCTTGCCCTTTCAATAAATCTGTTCTTACGTTCTATAAGGTTTTCTTTATCGATCAGAAGTTGCTTTTGGTCAATGCGCGCTTCTGTAAAAGTCAATTGTGGTTTGTCTGTAAACGGAATGTAATTTAAGATCTGAAGTTTATGTAGGCTTAACAAGAATGATCTTGTTTCTTCAATTGAAATGGTGGCACGTAAGGCAATTTCAGATTCATTGATCGAAATATATTCATCAAACACTCCTTCATAAAGACGAAGAATCACTTTTATAAAAACATCAAATCGCGGATTCTTGACCTGGAATTCATAGAGATCATTTGCCCTGATCGTAAAATGCAATCGTGACTGCAATGCAACAGAATCATTCAAAGCGATCATACCTTGCAATTCAAGTATCTTTAAACAACTATAAGTTTCAGACATATTGAAATTATAGTTGTTACAAAAATGATACAGATCAAAATCAAAACTAACTCCTTTTCCTGATTCAACCGGTAACTGATAGTAATTTCCGAGCGCCTGATAAACAGCTCGTATCTTCTGAATATCCGGAAAAGTAAGATCTACACGTTGCTCCAGTTCTTCACGGTCACTCTTATTGAAGAGTAAAATTCCAAACGCTTTTTGTTCATCTCTTCCTGCACGTCCTGCCTCCTGATAATATGCTTCCAGGCTTTCCGGAGAATCCACATGAACGACGAAGCGGACATTCCCTTTATCGATACCCATACCAAAGGCATTAGTAGCAACAACTATCCTGGTTTTTTCCTTCATCCAGTTATCCTGAACCTTTGTCCGCTCCACACTTGTCATTCCAGCATTATAGGCTTCTGCAGATATTTTATTACGTTTTAAAAATTCTGCGATTTCTTTTGTTCGTTTCCGAGTGCGAACATATACCACACCAATTCCTTTCAGTGAACCGGCTATCTTAAGAAGTCTTCCAAATTTATCTTCTTCATAGAGCACGATATACGCAAGGTTTTTCCTTTCAAAACTTTTCTTAAAAACATTCTGGTTTTTGAAACCAAGTTTTTCCTGAATGTCCTGCTCAACGTTTTTTGTTGCTGTTGCAGTAAGTGCAAGAACCGGTACATCCGGTAAATGCTCTCTGATCGAAGCGATCTGTAAATAAGAAGGCCTGAAATCATATCCCCATTGCGAAATACAATGCGCTTCGTCAATAGCAAGTAAATTGACATTCATTTGCTTTAACCTTTCAAGAAAAATTTCAGAAGTTAATCGCTCAGGAGATACATACAGAAACTTTTCTTTACCGTAGATACAATTGTCAAGGGCAATATCAATCTCATCTCTGCTCATTCCTGAAACTATTGAAACGGCAGGTATCCCCTTATTTCTGAGATTCATCACCTGATCTTTCATCAAAGCGATCAATGGTGAGATCACAATACAAACGCCGTCCTTCGCAAGGGCAGGAACCTGGAAACAAATTGACTTCCCACCACCGGTTGGCAGTAAAGCAAGTGTGTCATGTCCCTCCAAAATAGAAAAGATAATATCTTCCTGTAAAGGTCTGAAAGAAGTGTGTCCCCAGTATTGATTTAATATCTGTTGAATCTTATTCTTCATTCACAAATAGTTAATGCAGAGAAGTAGTGTTTTGTTCCTGAACTAAATTGAATGAAGTAAAAACCTTTTTTAAGAGCCGGAAGTGCAGCAGATGAAAAAGTGCTGTTTTTCTCCATGAAGAAAACAGTTTTTCCCAGCATACTTGTGATTTTTATAGTATTAACAGGAAGACTGAAACTGACTGATGAACCGGAAAGAACAGGATTGGGGTAGATTGAAATGTATTCCTTTCTTAGTTCCGGAATATCTATCCCCAGTTCCTTTTGATAGACCATGATCTGCCGATCTGAAACAAAATCTGCACCGGCAATCAGAAAACCACCATAAACAGAAGGTGAAATATCATACCCAATATTAATTGATGAATTGCCAAAATATTTTTTAGATAATTCATTTCCGCTCGTATCAGTAATAAGTAATAATACTCTCTTTGCATTCACCGTTGAATCATGACCATATCCAGCCAATGCATAATTGCCATCAATTGTTTCACTGATTGCAAAACCTGCATCACTCATTATGGTTCCCGGAATTAATTTTTGCCATAATGTTGCTGCTGAATCAATATTGATCTTGGTCAGTTGAACATCAAATTGCGGACTGGTACTGGTAGCACTTTCTCCGATAACCAATAAATGTCCACTTCTGTCAATGTAAAGATTTTTACTTCCACTGTTATTATGCGATGAAATCCCCAATTCCCAGATAAAGTTGCCGGTGCTGTCAAAGGCTGCTACATATGGATTCACAATTGAAGTATTGATAAGTCTGTCACCGCAGACCAGGATGGTTCCATCATCTGAAACGACACAATTTTCAGCAGTTTCATTGACGATCTGTTCACCAAATGAAAAAGGATGCAGATCATTTCCCTGACTGTCTGTAATTACACCCATCAAATTCAGGTCACCATATACCGAATCAGAAGCAGCCCCGGAAAACACCAGATTTCCGTTTGAAAATTTACTTACACCGGTATAATAGGAATTGTAATTGGTAGCAACAGTTTTCTCCCACAAAATAGTTCCGGTTGAATCAACTTTTACTGCATAGGGGGTGGAGTTTCCTCCTGGTAAATATTTACTTCCGGCAATTATAAAACTATTGTTGTCAAGTACCAGCATCCGCATCATCATAAAGTGATGAGTTGAATCTCCGATATATTTTACAAAGATCCTGGATCCATATTCATCAAATTTGGTAAAGGAAATCAGCGAAAAAACTCCGCTGATATCCTCGCCATATCCAGCAAGATATATTGAACCGGACTGTGACTGATATACTCCATGCGCGTGATTTACGAGCGTAGGCGAACCGGGATAGATAACAAATGAAGCCGGTTGAGCCCACACTGTCTTTCCAATTAATAGTAATAAGATCAATTTTATGATTCGCATCTTATATCTGTTCAGCTCACTAACGGTACTTTGATCTCCGTTTGAATATATTTATTGTTGATTGAATTTTGTTCTAAGATATTCCATGGTTAATGCATTTGCATCTTTTGTAGCTTCAACATTATGCTTTGGATTACTTGGGTTAGCAAAGGCATGTTCTGCATTATAAAATTTGAAATTGTGTGGAATCTCTGAAGCTTTTAATTTACTTTCAAATGCAATGATCATTTCCTGTGTTATAAATTTATCATGCTTGCCATAAATACCAAGGATGTCACAAGGAAATTTTGTTATTTTTTGCTCGTCGGTTTCAGGCATACCATAATATACGACACATCCATTTGCCTGACCGGAAGCAAGCATTGCAGATTGCAATGACCATCCGCCTCCTAAACACCAACCAAGTGATACAATTTTAGCTTCTGCACCGGCATAAGCAATGGCGCCTTCGATTATACTGGTAGCTCTTTCAGATTTTAAACTTGATGAAAGTTCCTGTGCTTTTTTTGCATCAGTGGCAATTTCACCATCATAAAGATCGATTGCAAGAATATTGCAATTACCAAATTCTTTTTTGAATTTATCTGCTTCCTGTTTAATGTACGGATTTAATCCCCACCATTCATGGAAAATAAAGAGCCAGTTATTTGTTGGCGTTTCCGCAGGCAAAAAATATCCATTTGCCATTGTTTTATCTTTTGCAGGGAACTGCATTAATTTCCCTTTTTCCTTTTCACCTGTAAACGGAAGAGGGTCTAAATGTGCTGCAGCAAACTGATCGTTCATTGCAAGTTGCGCAAAAGACTTGTCTGACCCCATTTTACAACATGATTGCCCATGGGCTAAATTAAAACCCAATAGAATTGCCAGTAACAGAATTGATTTTTTCATAGTGTTTTTTCTTGAAACAAAAATACAATAGAAAAGTGGATATAATGCTAAAAAAGTCAAAAAACCGGAACTTTAAACCGGTTTTTTGACTTAAATTAAATTATTTAATCTGGTATTTGAATTAAACTTCTACTGACTTTTGAGTATTAACAAAGTCAAATTCATTCTTAGAATTAAGCCTTAATTCAATATCGGCATCTTTGGCAATTTTGCCGGCGAGAATCTGCTTGGAAAGTTCATTCAACACTTTCTTCTGGATAACTCTTTTCAGAGGACGTGCTCCAAACTGAGGATCGAATCCCAACTGCGACAACCAGTCAATTGCTTCTTCACTTGCAGTGATCCGCATATCGTTTTGCTGTAAGAGATTCTGAAGAGAACGGAACTGAATCCTTACGATCTGTTTAACTTCTTCTCTGGTCAAAGGTTGGAACATGATGATCTCATCGATCCTGTTCAGGAATTCCGGACGAATCGTTTTCTTCAACAGATCGAAAACTTTCAACTTTGTCTTGCTTACAATTTCTTCCTGATCAAAATTATTGATGTCTTCAAAACTTTCCTGAATCAGATGAGAACCGATATTTGAAGTCATGATAATGATCGTGTTCTTAAAACTTGCAGTTCGGCCCTTATTATCTGTAAGCCTTCCATCATCCAGTACCTGCAATAAGATATTAAAAACATCGGGATGGGCTTTTTCTATTTCATCCAATAGTATTACAGAGTAGGGACGACGTCTGACAGCTTCTGTAAGTTGACCGCCTTCATCATAACCGACATATCCCGGAGGTGCACCAATAAGTCTGGAAACAGTATGCCTTTCCTGATATTCACTCATATCGATCCTCGTCATAGAATTTTCATCATTGAATAAGAATTCTGCTAAGGCTTTTGCAAGTTCGGTTTTACCTACACCTGTTGTACCTAAAAATATAAATGAACCGATTGGTTTCTTTGCATCCTGTAATCCTGCGCGACTTCTTCTTACAGCATCGCTTAAAGCAGAAATGGCTTCCTCTTGACCGATCACTCTTTTGTGTAATTCCTCTTCAAGGTGAAGTAACTTTTCCCTTTCGCTCTGTAACATCCTGTTCACTGGTATTCCGGTCCAGCGCGAAACAACTTCAGCAATATCTTCTGAATCGACTTCTTCTTTTATGAGAGCTTTTTCATTCTGGATCGATGCAAGCTGCACTTCCAGTTCTTTGAGTTTCCCTTCAACCTCACCGATCTTTCCATAGCGGATCTCTGCAACACGACCATAATCACCGGAGCGTTCTGCCTGTTCAGCCTCTAGTTTAAGGGCTTCAATTCTTTCCTTTGACGATTGAATTCCCTGAACGATCTGCTTTTCAGATTCCCACTTAGCTTTGAGTTGATTTCGCTCTTCATTCAGATTTGCAATATCCTCATTGAGGTCTTTTAGTTTTCGCTCATCTTTTTCACGCTTAATTGCTTCCCGTTCGATTTCAAGTTGCATGATCCTGCGGTTCATTTCATCAAGTTCTTCAGGTACAGAATCAATTTCAAGCCGCAGTTTAGCCGCAGCTTCATCGACCAGGTCAATTGCTTTATCCGGCAAAAATCGATCGGAAATGTAACGCTCACTCAATTCAACCGCTGCAATGATTGCTTCATCTTTGATCCGCACCTTGTGGTGGGTTTCGTAACGCTCTTTTAATCCGCGGAGAATAGAGATAGCATCTTCAGTACTTGGTTCCTCAACCATTACTTTCTGAAATCTGCGCTCAAGTGCTTTATCTTTCTCAACATATTTTTGATATTCGGAAAGGGTAGTGGCACCGATAGCACGAAGTTCTCCACGCGCCAGTGCAGGCTTAAGAATATTTGCAGCGTCCATTGCACCTTCACCGCCACCGGCTCCGACCAATGTATGGATCTCATCAATGAAAAGAACAATATCTCCTTCTGCAGAGATCACTTCCTTTACAACGGATTTTAACCTCTCTTCAAATTCACCTTTGTATTTTGCACCTGCTATCAATGCACCCATATCAAGAGAGAAGATCTGTTTCTGTTTCAGATTCTCCGGTACATCTCCATCAATGATCCTGTGAGCTAATCCTTCTGCGATTGCTGTTTTACCGACACCGGGTTCCCCAATAAGAATTGGATTGTTTTTGGTGCGGCGTGATAAGATCTGAAGTACTCTCCGGATCTCTTCATCACGACCGATAACAGGATCCAGTTTACCATTTCTTGCAAGTTCGTTCAGGTTCTTAGCATATTTATTCAGGGAATTATAAGTCTCTTCAGCGCTTGCACTCGTTACCTTGCTTCCTTTTCTCAGTTCTTTTATAGCAGCTTTAACATCCTTTTCATTAAGACCTGAACTTTTCAAAAGAGACGAAGCTTTATCCTTTCCTGCAATCATGCCAAGAAACAAATGTTCAAGGGAGATAAAATCATCGCCGAGTTCTTTTGCATTTGCACCGGCCTTCTGGAAGATCTTGTTAAGATCATCCGATAGATAGATCCGACCACCTTCTACCTTGGGTAGTGAATCAATTAGTTTATCATTCTCATCCCTGAGTTTGTCGATATTGACATTACATTTTTTCAAGATAAAAGGAAGTACATTCTCGTCGACGGAAAAAATTCCTTTCAAAAGATGAGACGGCTCAAGTGCTTGCTGAGAATTGGTTTCGGCAAGTTGTTGGGCAGCTTGAACAGCTTCCTGTGATTTGATGGTGAAATTATTTTGATTCATGTTCTGATTATTTACAGATTAAAAGTAAATTACTTGTTGCACTAGGTCGTCAAAACAATTGCCAAAGTGGGATTTTGACAAAGATCAGTACAGATTGACAGTTTGATTTAAATAAGCAAGACAATGTGACGTTTCCACTTATGCGATCAAAGCAAGACATAAAAAAAGCGAACCAGTGATGATTCGCTTAGATATGTTCTGAAGAAATTTTTATGATATAATAAATCGTTTAATGAATCTCTTTCCGCCCCAGTTGAGTTGCATAATATAGATCCCATCGCGAAGAGTGCTTCTTTCAAGGATCTCTGAATATGTGCCCGGAAATTGAAGCGGTGTAACTATCGTCCGGATCTCTTTTCCGGTAATATCAACTATTTTGATCTCTACCGGAGTCGGATGGGCAATCGTATAACTCAGATGGATATTGTTTTCACTGCCGGAATAAAACACATTCATTTTTTCCTGTGACATAGGAATGGAGGTATCACCATTTTGGGCAAGAACCCCTGAAAACGAGGCAGAAATCAATATAAGGAGGAAGATGTAGACTTTTTTCATGACAACAAGTATTTGCTAAAATACCCTTCGTAATTTTCATGCCAAATTTCGACATTTTTTACGATAAAAGCCAATATTTCTTAAAACTCACTAAGAATTGTCTAAATTTACGCTTTAAAACACGAAAAAAACATGTCAAAAAATTTATTTCAAGGATATAAACCAAAGTTCTTTAATGATAAAAATGACGAATTTCAACAAATCTTAAATCAAACCTACGATTACATTGATCTGCCCACCTTGCATTTACATAGGTTACGTATCAATTTGTTCGTTGAAATATTGAAAAAACTTGAATTAAATAAAGTAATCAAATCCTATGAAAAAGCTTTGGACATTGGATGCAACTGTGGAATATACAGCAAGCTCCTTTCAGACTTCGGATTTAAAAATGTACTGGGAATAGATATTGACAGGCCATTATTAGAGATTGCGAAAAAGAAAAATTCAGTTAGCGAACCATCTAAAAGCCTGGATTTCCAATATCAAAATGCAGAAGAATTGAATGATAATGAAAAAGTTGATTTTATTTTATGTACTGAAGTTATAGAACATACACAGAACCCTGATAAAGTTATAACACATATCCACAATAAATTGAATAAGGGGGGAGTTGCCGTAATAACATTACCCAACGCAAACTCTTATCCCTACTTTCTTACAAAATGGTCATATATCCTCAGAGGTAAAAAGATCCAAGGTGAACTATATGATCACCTTCAGTTTCCCTCCAGCCGGAGTAAAAAATTATTCGATTTTCCTGACACAAAATTGATTCATACAACAGGTACTAATTTATTTTATTGGTATTTCCTTCATAAGATCCCGGGATTCAAATATCTGAATAAGCTGAATTATACTTTGGGAAAGATTAGTTTCTTGAAAAATTTTAACCAGTTTTATTTCATTGTCATTCAAAAAAACTAGAAATGTACTGTGATGAAAAACGATATTGATAAATATATTAGTGAGTCACACGATTTTGCCAAACCTATTCTTAGTTATTTTCGAAAAATTGTCCATAAAAACTGCCCGGCAGTCGATGAATGTCTGAAATGGGGTTTCCCGCATTTTCAGTACAAAGGAATATTATGCAGTATGGCTTCCTTCAATCATCATTGCGCCATCGGATTCTGGAAAGGTCCTTTGATCCCGGAATTGAAAGCCATTGAGGATGATTCTGCAATGGGTCAGTTAGGAAAAATTACAAGTGTAAAAGATCTTCCTTCTGACAAAGTGCTGGGCATTATCATAAAGAAAGCGATGAAGCTGAATGAGGAAGGGGTGAAATCACCTACAAGGTCAAAACCAAAGTCATTGACTGAAATAAAAGTTCCTGATTATCTTCTTCAGACTATCAAAAAAAATAAAAAAGCCTTCGAAACATTTTCAAATTTTTCAAACAGTAACAAAAAGGAATATGTAGAATGGGTCGAAGATGCTAAGACGGAAGCTACTAAACTCAAAAGAATAGGAACCATGATGCAGTGGCTTGCTGAAGGAAAAGACAGGAACTGGAAATACAAAAAGTAAACTGAATTATTTCAGATCATTCGCTTTAATAATCTCAGTTTGTGCGAGTATTTCTTTGTTTCAGAATTAAAAATTCCCTGGTGATCTAATTTGTCCAGCCTGACCTTTCCACTTGCATGAATTATGTTATTTCCATGAGTAATGATGCCGACGTGAATGATCTTTCCTTCATCATTGTCAAAGAAAGCCAGATCTCCAGGCTTACATTCTTCTAAAAAACTGATAGTTTCTCCTTGCTCTGACTGTTGAATGGCATCACGTCTGAGTTGATACCCACAAATTTTATAGACCATTTGAGTTAGTCCAGAGCAATCGATTCCAAACGGTGATTTACCACCCCATAAATAAGGAGAGTTAAGGTATAGCTGAGCCTGTAGAGTAATTTGTTCCGGGCGCTTAGAAGATCCATCGATTGTATTTCCTTCAAATGAATATTTATTCCCTCCAAATGTGAGTGACTTATTCGAATAGAAGGGAAGTGTAGAACCCTTAACGATCGTACACATTTCAGAATTGTTCAGGATTGCGATCTGAAGAATATCATTGGATAAAAAAGATGAATTCAATTGATATAAATCTTTCTCCTCCTCGGTGATGAAAGAAACCTGCTTCTGATCGATCCATCCCGGATAATCGTCTGCAATAACTTTTATCTTGAACCAGCTTTTCTGTTTGTCAAGAATTTCGATGAGGTCACCAAACAAAAGTTGAGTGACCATTTCACTCTTATCAGAAGATTCTTTCCGGACAGGTACAAGACTAAGATTGCAGATTGCGAACATATCAGTTCTTAAAACGGTTTCTCACAAAGAATTGTTATACTAATTCAACAATAATTGCACTGGCACCGCCACCACCATTACAAATTCCTGCAGCGCCTATCTTTCCGCCTTTTTGTTTTAAAACATTGAGTAGTGTTACGACAATTCTTGCACCTGAAGCACCAAGTGGATGGCCTAGCGATACTGCACCACCGAAAACATTCACTTTCGCCGGATCAAGTTTCATCAACTGATTGTTTGCAATAGAAACTACTGAAAATGCTTCGTTGATCTCAAAATAGTCAACATTCTCAAGTTTCAATCCTGCTCTCTCTGCAGCTTTTGGAATTGCTTTGGATGGAGTAGTAGTAAACCATTCAGGAGCCTGCTGTGCATCTGCGAATCCGCGGATCTTTGCTATCGGTTTCAATCCAAGTTTTTCAGCTTTCTCTTTGCTCATTAGGATAACAGCTGCAGCACCATCATTCAGTTTAGATGCATTCGCTGCCGTTACTGTACCATCTTTCTGGAAAGCCGGTTTTAGTCCGGCAACTTTATCTGCTTTCAGATTTTTATATTCTTCGTCTTCAGAAATTACAATTGGGTCTTTTCCTCTTACCGGAACACTCACCGGTGAGATCTCATCCTTGAACATTCCACCTGCGTATGCCTCTTTTGAACGTTTATAGGATTCAAGAGCATAGGCATCCTGATCTTCTCTTGAAATTTTACATTCGGTTGCACAAAGTTCAGCAGCTGTTCCCATATGATAATCTTTGTAAACATCCCACAGACCATCCTTTACCAGTCCGTCAGTAATACTGCCATGACCAAGTTTATAGCCGTTTCTTGCCTTATCAAGATAGTAGGGAACATTACTCATGCTTTCCATACCCCCTGCAACAACACAATCATTCAATCCCAACATGATCGATTCAGCCCCAAGCATGATCGCTTTCATTCCTGAAGCACAAACCTTATTGACTGTAGTTCCCGGTGTCGTATTTGGTATACCGGACCAAATTGAGGCCTGTGTAACCGGAGCTTGTCCGACTCCTGCAGAAAGTACATTTCCCATATAAACTTCCTGAACCTCCTTAGGATCAAGTTTTACTTTTTCCAGAGCTGATTTAATTGCATGTGCGCCCAACTGTGTTGCTGTTAATGGCGATAACGATCCACCGAAACTGCCGATTGGAGTACGCGCAGTAGATATGATATATACTTCTTTCATAAACAATTGTTAGAATTGAGTCGCAAAGGTACTTAAAAAAGGGTTTCAAGGGTATTCAACTGCTCCTAGCGGAAGTATATGATTATCAAATATTTTTGACAATTCATCAGATTTGGTCTGAACGGAATGATGAATCCGGGAACCAGAAAGACCAGACAATTTAGCACAGAATAATTGTTGATCAATCCTCATATGTATTGAATTCTGACTGTATTTAAAGTTGTAAATTGCTGCCATTCTGTAAAAAATGAAGAATTATTTCGTCCGCCTTTCCAATCAACACGAAAGTATCTCTAAGATCGTATTGATCATCGTCACTGTGGTGATGATCGTTATCGCACTTCCTAAAGAAACTCAGTTCAACTATACATATCAGAAAGGTAAACCTTGGGCATTTGAAAATCTGATGGCACCTTTTGATTTTGCTATCAACAAAACGGAAGCCGAACTGAATGAGGAGAAAGCTACTGTTATGAAAAACAGTCACCCTTTCTATAGGTTTGACGATAAACTTTCTGAACAAAAGGTCTATCTTTTCAAAAATGAACTTTCAGATGTCTGGAATAAACGATTCAGAAGTTCTGCTCAGAATTACAAAGAAATTGAGCAACAGGAAAAGCTCAAACAAGTACAGGAAACCATCGGAGTTCAGATACTGAAAATGATCTATGATAAAGGCATCATTCTCATCAACGATAAAACGAAGAATAATAATCCGGATGGTATCATTACGATCGTCAAGGATAATATTGCAGAGGAGCATAATCTCAATGATTACTATACCATTCAAACGGCATTTTCCTTTATCCAGTCACAACTGGAAAATATTTCTGCAGCCGACCAGTCACTGCTCGCACCTTTACTTGAAAATGCTTTATCACATAACATTTTATATGATGATCAGGCAACACGTCAATGGACCAAACAACTCATTGACAAGATCAGTCTCTCACACGGATTGGTTCAGAAAGATGAAGTAGTTATCCTCAAAGGTGAGATCATAGACGACATACGTTTTCAGAAACTGGAATCTCTGAAAGCAGAAATGAAGAATCAGGAATTCAGCAGCAGTGCACGATGGATGATGCTTATGGGACATTTCATTCTTGTATCACTTGCAATGATGATGCTTGTCTTATTCCTTTTTCTTTACCGTAAAGATATCTTTGATGACAGCAAGAAGATCTTACTTCTCATGCTTTTGATCGTCTTGATCACCTATCTGTTTCTGTGGGCAAGAAAAATCAACCTGTTTGACATGTATCTTGTTCCGGTCTGTATACTTCCGATTATAGTCAGGGCATTCTTCGATACCAGAACAGCATTATTTACTCACATTGTCACTCTTCTTATCATTGGATTCGAAGCACCAAGTGGTTTCGAATTCATGTTCATCCAAACCATTGCCGGAATGGTTTCCATTTTTACAATACTCAACATGAGCAGAAGGGTTCAGTTTTTTATATCCGTGTTAATGATCTTTCTTTCCTATACGATATCCTTTGTAGGCGTATCAATACTGCATGAAGCAAATTTAAGGAGTATAGAATGGATGAATTTAAAATGGTTCCTCGGGAATTCCATAATTACTTTGTTCGCTTTTCCTCTGATATTTATTTTTGAAAAAGCATTCGGTTTTCTTTCTGATGTTTCCTTGATGGAATTGTCAGATTCAAATTCGCCTCTTATGCGCGAACTTTCAATGAAGGCACCCGGTTCATTCCAGCATAGTTTGCAAGTGGCCAACCTTGCTGAAGCTGCAATCTTTCATATCGGAGGAAATCCATTACTTATCAGAGCCGGCGCAATGTATCATGATATTGGAAAAGCAGATATGCCAATGTATTTTATCGAGAACCAGAATACTCAAAGCAATCCGCATGATGATCTGTCCTTTGAAGAAAGTGCCAAGATCATTAAGAGTCATGTGATAAGAGGAATAGAGAAAGCCCGTAAACATAAGTTACCTGAACAGATCATCGATTTTATCAGAACACATCATGGAACCGTCCGGTTACAGTTTTTCTATCAGTCCTTTCTGAAGAATTTTCCCGAAATGGTTCCTGATGAAATTCTATTCCGGTATCCGGGACCGCTGCCATTTTCCAGGGAAACCGCTGTGCTGATGATGGCGGATTCTGTAGAAGCTGCATCAAGAAGTCTGAAAAACGCAGATGCTGAATCAATCAGTAATCTTGTTGATTCAATTATCGATAATCAGATCACACAAAAACAATTTGACAATGCACCAATTACGTTGAAAGATATCAGCGAGATTAAAAAGTTGTTCAAGAAGATGTTAATGTCCATTTATCATATTCGGATTGAATATCCACGCTAATAGATGAATTTATCCGGATACTACAGATATTTTATAAGGCTATCTTTTGAAGGTACAAAATTTCACGGTTGGCAGGTTCAGCAAAATGCAAATTCAGTACAAGGCGAATTGAATAAAGCATTGGAGATCCTTTTCCGGAAACCGGTTGAAACAACAGGATGTGGCCGTACTGATACCGGTGTTCATGCCCGGATATTTTATGCACATTTTGAATCAGAAAAAATAGATGATATTTCTGATCTTGTCCATAAATTGAATGCAATTTTACCAATGGAAATAGCAGTCAGGTCAATTTCCCGGGTTGAGATGGACCACCATGCCCGTTTCTCGGCCACCAGTAGAACTTACGAGTATCATATTATCAACTACAAAGATCCATTTATGATCAACAGGGCCTGGTTTAACCTGAATATTCCTGAGATCACAGAACTTAATAAATACTTATTTGTTCTTAAAGAGTATACTGATTTTACAAGTTTCAGCAAATCGAACACACAGACTTTTACCAATAATTGTAAGATCATGCATGCTGAATGGTCAATGGATAGCAATGGAAAAAAGATCTTTACTATTCAGGCGGACCGTTTTTTGCGGAATATGGTCAGGGCTATTGTAGGAACTCTGATCATGTGTGCTGAAAAGAATTTATCGGAAGACCAATTCCGGAAAATCCTGGAAAGTAAAAGCAGAAGTGAAGCCGGCGTTTCAGTTCCGGCTCATGGTTTGTACTTAACAAATATTGAATACCCTTTTCCTTTATTGTAATGTCAAAAGAAACCGTTGTTGGTAAAGCATTTGATTTGAAGATCCTCAGAAGGATCTTTGCTTTTACCAAACCATATAAAAAGAAATTTTACCTCAGTGTTGGGCTTACACTGGTTCTTGCCTTTGTGGCTATTTTACGACCGGTACTGATCCAGCATACTGTTGATAATTATATTATCCATCTGGATGCAGCAGGGCTGAGTTATATGATGTTATTGATGGTCGGTCTACTGATCACTCAGACGGTTCTTCAGTATATCCATACCTATCTGACCAATTGGTTAGGGCAATCTGTTGTAAAAGATCTGAGAGTAAAATTATTCCGGCATATTTTAAGTTTACGGTTAAAATTTTTTGATCATACTCCCATTGGGACTCTTGTAACCAGAACTGTAAGTGATCTTGAGACGATCGCAGATATTTTCAGTGAGGGATTGATCGTGATCATTGGCGATCTGCTGATGTTGCTGCTGATTGTTTTAGCCATGTTCTATATTGACTGGCGGCTTGCATTGATCAGTTTGAGTACTATCCCCATCTTAATGATTGCAACACGGATCTTTCAGTATGGAATAAATAAGACGTTCAGAGAAGTAAGAAATCAGGTGGCTGCATTAAACACATTTGTTCAGGAGCATATTACTGGTATCAGCGTAGTGCAGATCTTTAACAGGGAAGAGGAAGAAATGAACCGCTTCAAAAAGATCAACAAAGAACATATGAAAGCCAATATCAGGTCGGTCTGGTATTACAGCATTTTTTTCCCTGTTGTCGAATTACTTTCTACAACTTCTCTTGGCCTATTGATTTGGTGGGGATCAAGCGGAGTAATTTCGCATGACGTTTCCCTTGGGAATATCATGGCCTTCATTATGTACATCAACCTTCTTTTCCGGCCCATCCGGGAATTAGCCGATAAATTCAATACCCTGCAGATGGGAATGGTCAGTGGAGAACGGGTGATGAAGGTTCTTGATACTTCTGAGTTCATTGAAGATAAAGGAAAATTAAAACGTAATATCGACGGCAATATCAGATTTGAGAATGTGTGGTTTGCTTATAATGATTCTCTTGATCCCGATGAAACCGAATGGATATTGAAGGATGTGAGTTTTGAGATCAAGTCAGGAGAAACCCTGGCGTTGATAGGAGCAACAGGTGCCGGGAAATCGTCTGTAATAAATCTGGTCAGCAGAATGTATGAATTTCAGAAAGGCAGAATTACAATTGACAATATTGATATCAGAGAATATGAACTTTCTGAATTACGAAAACAAATTGCTGTCGTACTTCAGGATGTATTTCTGTTTTCAGATTCCATCATCAATAATATCACTCTAAACGACCACTCAATCAAATCCGATCAGGTAGTTGCCGCATCCAAAGCTGTTGGAGCCGATAGTTTCATCGAACGTCTTCCGGGTAAATATGATTTTAATGTCATGGAAAGAGGGGCAATGCTATCTGTCGGACAAAGGCAACTGATCTCTTTTATCAGGGCTTATGTTTTTGATCCTGCTATATTAATACTGGATGAAGCTACGTCGTCAATAGACAGTGAAAGCGAAGAGCTTATTCAGAATGCTACGACCACTCTCACAAAAAACAGAACTTCAATTGTAATAGCACACAGACTAGCTACGATTCAAAATGCTGACAAGATCATTGTTCTTGATCATGGAAGAGTAATGGAAGAAGGCAATCATCAGGAACTTCTCAAAAAAGAAGGACTATATAAAGAGTTATATGATATTCAGTTTAGTTCCAGGTCGCAATAGAATTATTGGTTGAAAAGATAATAAAGTCGAAAGGGTTTAAGGTGACTTCTCAAACACCTTAAACCCTTTCAACTTTAATTATTTGATACATGAATCAAATCACAGCCCGCATCAGTAAGGTCAGTTCATCTACCTTATCCATAAAACCAAGTTTGTGATATGAGTTCATTAGATTACGGATCAGTCGCTGGATCATATCCCTGTTTGAACAAGGCTCATAAAAACTTTTTTCTTGCGGGATCTTTAATTGTGCAAGAAAATTATCGATCTCTTTTTTATTAAAGATATCACCTTTGCTGAATGGGTTAATATAAAAGAGGATCTTAGAGTGGTCATCAATTGAAACAGGGTCATTCAATTCGTCTTTATAACAAAGGATAAAATGTTCCGGCAAATTGACACCATAAATAGGAATACCTGCAGAACGTGCTATTTCTAAGTAGAGCAGGGATAGCATCAATGGATTACCTTTTTTTGTCTCAAGAGCAATATTTATAAAACTGTTCTGAGGTGCATGATAATTCTGAGTATTTCCGGAATAACCATGGATCTCAAAAAAGATCTTATTCAGAACTTTTACTTGTTCAAGGGCAGTCAGGTTGTCGTTCATTTCAAGCCAGGCATCCTTGCGGACTTTGTCCAGTTGTTTCTGGATCTGTTCCTCCTGAAGTTCAGGATACTGGTATCTTGCAAGAAGGATGGCACCTTTTATAAGATCGTGTGAACCGGAATGGGCCCATACATGGAGCTCATGCTTAAGATCATCGAACTGTATTTTATGAATTACATTTTCAATTCTTTCCTGCATCATGGCATCCATGGAACTACTCCAGGCATTTTCAAGAATCGGAATAACTTCCTTTCCATAGTCAACCAGGCGGGTTTGAATATGGTTATAAATTTCCTGATCAGAGTCGTCCAACAATCTGATCAATGCATCCACTTCAGTGCGATTTAATGTTTTCATAGGTTATCCTTTAACCCCGCTTTTCTAAAAAAGGATACTTGAATTAACTTCAAATTTTCAACAGAATTTTGTTTGAACTTTAACATTGGATAAAGCGTAACCTTTGAAAACATGGCAGTTTTAAACAAAAATCGCACAAAAGTGTTGAAACGTTTTACTATTCAATGGCAAAAGCAAGAATTAACTTCTTACCTTTGTGAAACTTAATAAAATAAACATAAAAAAATCGAATTTAACCTATGTCCAATTTAAAAGCACTTCTCTTAACATTAAGTATTTTATTTGTTAATAATACTTTAGTACATAGTATTAACCCGATCTGGTCTTCTTTCTATGAAGGTACCGGGGATAATTCTGACAGGTACAATTCGGTCATTTCTGATGGCTCCGGAAATTTTATAGCAGTAGGATATACGATCCGTGCCGGAAACTACAGAGATTTCCTCGTGGTTAAGTTGGATGCAAATGGTGATACCATTTGGACAAGAACGAAAAACGGAAAGAACGCCGGTGACGACGAAGCTGTTTCTGCAGTTGTTGATGGATCAGGTAATATTTTTGTTGTCGGATCTTCTGATGGTGGAAATTCCAATATGGATATCTTACTTTTAAAGTATGATGCAATAGGAAACCGGTTGTTTGATACTACCTGGAATTCTCCTGCCTACTTTGATGACATTCCGGTTGTAATGACATTGGATCCAGGTGGAAATATTATAATTGGCGGGAATGCTGAGCCGGATACTGTATCCGGAAGTAATCATTATGTTACACTTAAATATTCTCCGGCAGGTTCTTTACTCTGGGCGACAGAATATTCTAGAACAGGAGCGAAGCATGAATTGGCTGGATTAGTAGTAGACGCTGCCGGTGATATCTATGTAACTGGACGTTCTGCGTCTTTAGTAGATGATGATTTTGCAACCGTAAAATATTCAGGAGCTAATGGCAGCCAGTTGTGGGTTCAGATCTACAATAGTGGAAACGGTAATGACAGAGCAACTGCATTGACTCTGGATAATGCAGGCGACTTAATTGTAACTGGAAGAAGTAAGAGTGCAAGTAATGATGACTTCAGGACAGTAAAATATAGTTCAGCCGGCGCTTTGGTATGGAGTAAATTCTATAATGCCCCTGCTAATCAGGATGACCGTGCGCTTGCTATCGGTGTGGATGCAGCAAATAATATTTATGTTACAGGACAATCAGATATTGATAATTCATCATCCATAAATTATGACTTTGCTACTGTGAAATATAATTCTGCAGGTACACAGCAATGGTCAAAACTGACCGGTTCCATTTTTATTCAGGATGATATTCCAGCGGCATTAAAAGTGGATGCATCCGGAAATGTATTTATTACTGGAAAAAGTGATCAGGATCCCGGAACAACGGATGATAATGACTGGATGACTGTAATGTATAATACCGGCGGTACTTTGATGTGGACACAATTTAAAAATGGAACAAGTACTGGAAATGGTGATACACCGGGGAACCTAATTTTATCCGGAACAGACATTATAGTGGTAGGAAGTCTGGAAAATACAGGAAGTCAGAAAGACGCGACTATAGTAAAATACGATGCAATTGGTACTGAAACATTTGTTAAACAATTCAATGGTGATGGAGATTTCGATGAAAGTGCTAGATCTGTAATTATAGATTCCAATGAGATCTCTTATACTTCCGGATATGTGTTTCATCAGGATGAGAACAGAAATGCCAGTATCGTTCAGACCGATCCATTTGGAACAACAATTTGCACATATACTTTCAATGGAATAAAAAACGATGACGATGAGTTCTACGACCTTGCTCTTTCACCAAACGGGAGAGTATATGCGGTAGGCTATACTAAAGTTACCGGACAGAAAAGCAATTTTTTACTAGTTAAATATGATCCGACTACTTGTGACACACTTTGGACAAGAACTTATGATTACATAGGACAAAGCGATAAAGCGGAAGTCCTTGCTGTTGATGCTGCAGGAAATATTTACATTTCAGGAAGAAGTGATAGCTCACCAATTGATTCTGTAGACAATAATGATATTGTTACTATTAAATATGATTCAAACGGTAATCAGTTATGGCTTCAGAGATTTAATGGTAGCGGAAATATGCGCGACGAACCTTCAAAGATCCTTATTAATGGAAACGGAGAAATTCTGGTTTGCGGACGTACGGAAAATGTACATGACGATGATTTTATTCTTCTAAAGTACGATGCTTCTACTGGTAATCCGGTTTGGGCACAACCTGCTATCTACGGTGGACCATTTGCAAATGATGACCGGGCACTTGACATGACACTGGATGCAACCAACAACATTTATGTTTGCGGTTACAGTCAGACCGGAAGTTCTCCTGCTAATGAAGACCCTGTAGTAATAAAGTATGACGACAATGGTGATATTCAGGGTTTCTATAGTTATGTTGCTCTCGGTGAAGACCAACCCGTAGCAATCGCTCATGACCTGACAGGGAATATTTTTGTTGCATTCCGTACGGATGTTGATCCTGATCCTTTAGTTAGTAATTTTAATTTCCTGACAATGAAATTTGATTCAGGTTTAAATCCACTCTGGGCTTCACCACCGCAATATGATTCACCGATCAATCAGGATGATGAACCTGTAGATCTGGTTGTATCACCGAATGGAGACATCTATGTGACAGGAACCTCTGAGAATGATTCAAGTGCCGGTCGCATCAACAAAAACTGGCTGACATTGGTATATGGTACAGCGGGAACTCAACTGGCTATTTCAAATTATGACGGACCAAATGGAACAGATGATTCACCAAATGCTCTGGCTATCCGTGGAAATTCTTTCTGGGTTTGCGGTTACACAGAAGGAATCAACAATTCACAAAGAAACAATACTGTTCTTCGATATGACCTCATCGTTGGAATCAACGAACTTGCAGGTCTTCAGCAATCAACTGTTTATCCGAATCCGTTCACTCAAAATGCAACCATAAGTATTGAAAATGCAGGTACAGTGGAACATAATCTGGTGATCACTGACATAGCAGGTGCTATTGTTGCAGCGCATAATTTCTCAGGCAATACTACTGAAATCAACAGAGGAACACTTGCTGCAGGTATATATCACTACAGTGTTTCTGAAAAATCAAAAGTAATTGCACGAGGTAAATTTGTAATCAACTGATGAATATGAAAAAAATATTTCTTCTGATCCCAATTGCGATCTGGATTGTATTCATGTCTGGTCCTCTGGCAAAAGCCCAGGGGCCAAAAAATCTTACAATTCTTGACACACTCAATATTGGTCAGTCGCTTGCAGGTGTCTGGCATTATAAACATGCTAATGGCGCTGAATATGCACTCGTGGGTGCTTCAGAAGGTATTTGTATCGTTGATATTTCCAACCCTTCGGATATTAATTTATTAATGCAATTTCCAGGTGTGTCTAGTATCTGGCATGAAGTGAAAGTACTTGGTGATTTTGCTTATGCTGTAAGTGAAGGATTTGATACAAACAATATCTTAAATGGTTTGCAAATTATCGACTTGCGCTATTTACCGGACAGTGCTCCAACAAAATTTTATACAGGTGATGGAGTAATAGCAAATCAACTTTTTACCTCCCATACAGTAACTGCTGATGGCCAAACGGTTTATCTTAATGGCCATAACATCAGTGCACTTGGAAGAGGAGTAATTTTCCTGAATGTTTCGGATCCATGGAATCCTGTTTTCGTTGGATCGATCAATAACAATTATTGCCATGACTCTTATGTAAGAGATAACAAGATCTATACAAGCGATATTTACAATGGACAGTTTTCTGTTTATGATATTTCCAGTCAGACTTCACCGGTATTGGAAGCCACTCAACTGACGCCGGGTTTATTCAATCATAATACCTGGCTTAGCGATGATGGTCAGACAATTTTTGCTGCAGATGAAAAAGCTGCTGAGCCATTGGCAAGTTTTGATATTTCTGATCTTGGAAATATTTCCCTTCTTGATACATTCTTCAATGGTAATTTTTCAGCGAATGAAGTGCACAATGTCCGAGTACTGAACGATTACCTGATCTGTCCTAGTTATGGAAGTCAGTTAACAATTGTTGATGCATATCGTCCGGGCAACCTGGTTGAAATCGCCAATCATGCGACAGGTGGTTATCTTTGCTGGGATGCTGATCCTTACACAACATCCGGTAACATTATTGCAACTGATATGACCGGGATCTTCTACGTATTTGCACCTACGTATCAACGGGCATGTTATCTGGAAGGTACAGTTATCGACTCGGTAACCGGCATTTCACTGAACGGTGTTGATGTTACAATTCAGGGAACAGGAATAACAACACTAACAAACCCATTAGGTAAATTCCATACAGGCTATGCTGATGCCGGAACTTATACCGTTACTTTTGCAAAAGCCGGTTATGTATCACAGTCATGGAATTTCAATCTGGCCAATGGTGTACTGGATACGATCCATGTGAAACTAGTTCCAATAGGAGCCGGTATTTCTGACCTGGCTGCAAGCATTTTCACAGTTTACCCGAATCCTGCTTCTGACAAATTAGTTGTTTCTTCTTCTCTGGAAAATGGAAACTACCTTATCTATGATGCATTATCAAAAGTAGTTTTGAAAGGAAAGATCAATAAAAAAGAAACAGTTGTTGATATCAGTTTTCTTCCCGGAGGAATTTATAGTTTAGTACTCCAGAACACTACAGAAAAAATCGCGGAAAAAACGTTTATAAAAAATTAACCTTTTTAATGAAGAATGAAAAAAAACGATTTTTCATTCTTCATTTTTTTTTAATTAAAGAAGGGCAATCCTGTCAAGCACCGTTTCAATCATCCTGTTCATCGTTTCTTCTCCTTTGTGCGTATGTTCATTGGTGATCCTGTTAGCGACAATGGCATTGATCGAACAACAATGGTGACCCAGGATCTTTGCTAATCCATACATAGCGCCGGTTTCCATTTCAAAATTCGTTATCCGGTTTGATCCTTTAGAAAAAGAATGCAGGGTATCTATAAAATTCGGTCGGGCAAGTTCATATCGAAGTATCCGGCCTTGAGGAGCATAAAAGCCGGAGCAACTGGCTGTAATCCCTTTAAACATCCCATCGCTTAATTTATCTTCAAGTCTGGAAGAGCAACGGGCAAGATAGGGTAGTGATAGAATTCCTTCATTAGGATAGTGAAGACGAAAGGCTTCAACAATTGACTTTTCTTCTTCATCATTGGGCAGTTTGTAAAAATTCAATAAACCGTCAAGTCCTAATCCGAATTTAGAAAAAACAAAACTATCAACCGGAATATCCTTTTGCAAAGAGCCGGAAGTTCCAATACGAATAAGATTAAGTGAACTCATTTTTTCTTTGATGGTCCTTTTTTCAAGATCAATATTGACCAATGCATCAAGTTCGTTGTAAACAATATCGATATTATCTGTTCCGATACCAGTCGATAAAACAGTGATTCGCTTACCTTTATAGACTCCAGTGTGAGTAACGAATTCACGTTTTTGTTTTTTTACTTCAACAGATTGAAAAAATTTTGAAACCATAGCAACACGATCAGGATCACCGACATTGATAACAGTATCTGCGATTTCATGTGGAAGAAGATTCAAATGATAGACACTATTATCTGAATTGAGGATAAGTTCTGATTCGGGTATTTTGTTCATGTGAATGATTCGATTAAATTTGCGACAATAATAAAACTAATTTTTTGCTTATGGCAGCTTTAAAAAACCATATTTTGGTTCCTGTTGATTTTTCAGAACAATCACAAATTGCTTTGAAGCAATCGTACAATCTGGCCCGGTTAACTAAAGCAGATCTTACTCTGATCAATGTGATCGACGAATCTTTTCAATTGCCTTTCTTTTCAGCGAAGGAAGATAAAACAATGGAGAAGAAAATCCAAAAAGCACTTGAAAAACTGGCAGAAGAGACATCCAAGGAGGCTGGTATCAATGTCAGTACGCTGACTGTAAAGGGAAAAGTGTATGAAGAGGTTCAAAAGGCTGCAAAAAAACTGAAATGTTCTTTTATAGTTATGGGTACAAATGGGAGCGTAGGATTCAAGAAGTTCATTGGTTCCAATGCTTTACGAGTAATTCGCGAGGCTCCTTGTCCTGTGATCACTATAAAAGGAAAAAAGCACAGAACCGGCTGTAAAAACATTGTTTTACCGTTGGATTTGACCAAAGAAACGAAAGAAAAGGTCAGTAAAGCCGTTGAAATCGCAAATTTGTTTGGATCTACCATCAATTTGGTCTCAGTTCTTACCACAGATGACGAATTTATTGTTAATAAATTGAAGCGTCAAATGAACCAAGTTCACGAATTCATCGTAGAACACAATATTCCTTGTACAATCGAGTTTTTACACGGAAGTGAAATTTCCGAAGAAATCGTTGGTTATTCAAAGAAAATTAAAGCTGATCTGATAATGATCATGACGCAGGAAGAAATGACATGGACAGACATAATGTTCATCAGTTCATCTGCTCAACAACTCATTAATGAATCAGAAATTCCGGTTCTTTCTGTCAGACCGAAAGAGAAAAAGGACACAACAGCATCTGTATTTCAGTATTAACTACAAACCATACACCACATGAGCAAAAAATTCCAAATCGGCAGAATTCTGATTCCATTTGATTTTTCTGAAACTGCCGAATTAGCACTGGAACATGCCGTTTTTATGGCCAAACTACATAAGGCAGAAATCGTACTTCTGCATGTTGTTGAATCATTTTCCTTTGCTTCTGCGATCAGTTCTGCTTTTGGAAAATCTCAGTCGGAATTTGAAACAAAGATCAAATCTTCTGCAGGTGAGAAACTGAAAGAGCTTGCCGATAAATTACATCACGACAGTGGAATGAAAGTAATTCCACGGACTGAAAATGGGAAGATCTATAAAAAGATAAATTTCGTTGCTGAGAATGCCGAATGTGATATTATCGTAATGGGTACTCATGGTTCGAGCGGATTTCAGGAATTCGTTGTCGGAAGCAATACATATAAAGTGGTAATGAATGCACCATGTCCTGTGATTTCTGTTCAGGCACATGCTAAAAAAATTGGCTTCAAGAATATTGTTTTTGCTGTCGACAATTCACAGTCTTCGCGTCAGAAAGTAAAACATGCAGCAGAGATCGCACGTCATTATAATTCTGTAATTCACATTGCCGGATTAATGACAATGTCTGATGTTGATCTTCAAAGAAGGTTTGAAGTAAAGGTTCATCAGGTTCGTGATTATTTTGAAGAACATGAAATTGCTCACACTGTAAAAGTTTTCAAGACTGAAAATACAGCAGCTACCATTTCTGAATTTGCTACACAGGTTAATGCCGATCTGATCATGATCATGACCGATCAGGAAGGCTCAGGGATCTTTATGGGTAATGCTGCTCAACAGATCATCAACCACTCAAAAATTCCTGTAATGAGTATCCGTCCAATCGAAGGTGACGGTGACAAAATCTCAGTAGGCTACTAGTTAAGTAATAACGAATAACGAATAACGAATAACGAATAACGAATAACGAATAACGGCAATCCGGAGAATACTTACCAGGTTGCCGTTATTCGTTATTCGTTATTCGTTATTAGTTACTCTTTAAATTTCATTTTTTAGCAAAAACCTTCTTCAACAAATCTGTCACCCGCGCCGCCGGATCTTTTCTGATCTTTGTTTCTTCCTGCGCTACAAGAATAAATAATCCATTCAATGCTTTCTGAGTAATATATTCTTCCAGATCAGGATTCATTTTATCGACCAGAGGAATATTATTATAAGTTGTAATAAGCGGATTCCAGTACTTGGTCACATTCACTTTTTGAGTCGCTGCTTTTATGATTGGTTTGAATTTGGCATGCAAGGAGGCAGAGGTCTTTCCTCTTAAATAGTGAGTCGCTGCCGAATCATTTCCTTTTAAAATATTGACACCATCTGTAATGGTCATTGTCTTCACTGCATCTACAAAAATTGGAGCTGCTTGTTTTGCTGCCTCTTCAGCAGCCCTGTTCATTGTGAGAATGAAATCATCAACAGCTTTATTCATTCCCAGAGATCGCAACTGATTCTCTACCTTTTTTGCTTCAGGAGGAAAAGGGATCTTGATTAGTGTATTTTTAAAATAGCCATCAGTCTTTGAAGCTGAACTTCCTGCGTTATTACTTCCAATGGATAAGGCTTGCTTTAATCCGTCAATGATCTCCTGATTGGTTAATCCGCCCTGGTTTAGTGTTTTGTCAATCTCTTTACCAATATTGTTTAAATTGAATTGTCCTTTAGAGCAACCCGGTAAGATTGCAACCAGAGCAATGTAAATTAGTTTGCGAAGCATATTTGATAGTTTATCCGGTAAATATACAAAGATAGAGCCAAAACCAGATCTTCACTTTTCCGCAAGGGAACAAAAAAACTCCGGAATTAATTTTCCGGAGTTTTCTTTATTTTTATCATTGATTAAATCATTCTGGCTTCTTGGTCTTGTCTGGATCCGAATCATTACAATCAAAGCTTCCGCATCTTTTCTTCCAAAGATCACGCATCTTTTCTTTTTCATCTGGTGTCAGATTGGACCATTTACTTTTCCATTGTTCACCGCCATGATTGCCTCCATGACACATCCCTTTTGGGCCACCTATAAATCCTCTGAAAAGAATTCTGGATAATAACATCAATCCGAGAGATTGCAAATAATCAATTTCAGGTCCGTGAAACAGGACAGGTATCAGCCAGTTCCATAACCACATTACTACTGCGGCCATTGCAGCAACTGCAATAATTGCAAATAAGGCCATTTTTATTTTCCAGGTATTCTTCATCATTTTTGTTTTAATAATTCTTTCCTTCCATTAATTCTGTATAGAGGAATTGTAATTTATCTCTGAGTGCCATTACAGCATAGCGCTTTCTTGAAAGCAATGTGTTTTGTGACAAACCCGTTTCTTCAGCCATCTCCTTAAAACTTTTTCCTTCCAGTTCATGCTTTACAAAAACATCTCTCTGTTCAGCAGGAAGTTCTTCCAGTGCCATTTCAATTGCATCATAGATCAAAGCCCTGTCAAAATCACTGTCAGGACTTTTTTCACTTGACTTGATCAGGTCCTGAATATAGAGTGGTTCATCTTCGTCGTTCCCTCTGTATGAAAATTGATCATCCAGGAGAACAGGTCTCTTTTTCCGGTAATTGTCAGTGATCTTATTTCTTGCTACACGGAATAACCATGCTGCCATTTTTTCAATAGGTTGCATCATACGGTATGATTGAGTCAATTCAATCATGACGTCCTGAAAAATATCTTCTGCTTCTTCCTCTTCCCGAACCCGGTTTCGAATGAAGTCGAAAAGCCTTTTTCCGTTGTCTTGTATAACTTCTCCTATCGAGTCGTTCTGGCTTTTGGTCATTTCAAGTGCTGTGTGTCTCAGTTCTTGCATACTGAATCAATAGACGGGTATCTTAAAACAATATTTTATTGATCTCAAAATTCGAACCTGATTATTATTCATCTTACCTTCGCAAAATAAAGAATTTCATATGATCCTTGCTGAAATAATAACGATTGGAGATGAATTACTGATTGGTCAGGTAATAGATACTAATAGCGCCTGGATGGGACAAAAGCTCAATGAGATTGGGATAAAAGTTAAGCAGATCACATCCATCAGCGACGATAAATCACACATTTTAACCACTTTGCAGGAAGCCAAAAAGAGGGCGGATGTAATACTGATTACCGGTGGACTGGGACCGACCAAGGATGATATTACGAAGAATACACTTTGCGAATTCTTCAATACGAATCTGATCTTTCATGAACCATCATTTAAAATTATTGAAGAAATTTTTAGATCCAGAGGACGAACGATCACTGAAACTAACCGTCAGCAATCCTTTGTACCGGCAAATTGTGAAGTGCTGCTCAACAAAAACGGCACAGCTCCCGGAATGTGGTTCAATGATGAAGGTAAAATCATTGTCTCTATGCCCGGTGTTCCGAATGAAATGAAAGGTTTGATGGAAACTCTTGTGATCCCACAGCTAAGATCGAAATTCAATCTTGCACCTATCGTTCATAAAACAATTCTGACTCAGGGAATAGGAGAGTCATTCTTATCAGACCTGATTGAGAAATGGGAACTTGCTCTTCCGCCTTATATGAAACTTGCTTACCTGCCTTCAGCAGGAATAGTCAGGTTACGGATCACAGCGAATGGTAACGATCTGGAGAAACTGAAAGCAGAAGTAGAGTCCCAAACTGATGAACTGATAAAGCTGATCCCTGATCATATCTTTGGATATGAATCTGATCAGCTTGAAACGCTTATTGGCGAATTGCTGGTAAAGAAGGGAAAAACCTTATCAACCGCTGAAAGCTGCACCGGAGGTTTTATTGCGCATAAGATCACTTCGGTTCCGGGTAGCTCCCGGTATTTTATGGGATCCGTACTTCCGTATTCAAACGATCTTAAGACCGGTCTGTTAAAAGTCGATCCTGCCTTGATTGAAAAACACGGCGCAGTCAGTCAGGAAGTGGTGACTCAAATGGCAGAACTTGCTCGTAAAATGCTCAAAACCGATTATGCCATAGCCACTTCAGGCATTGCCGGTCCTTCCGGTGGATCAGAACTTAAGCCGGTTGGAACCGTCTGGATCGCGATTTCCGGACCAGATAAAACCAAAGCCTGGAAGGTCCAATTGGGCTCTAACCGACTGAGAATCATAACTGAAACCGCTTTACATGCCCTGAATGGCCTCAGAAAAGAGTTACTTGGAACAAAATGAACAATTATATGTGCAGAAATCTGAATAAAAGTATTGCAGATTAATAAAAAAAGCTATCTTTGCGCCTCTTAAAAAACGATTGAAATGGCACGTATTTGTGATTTAACAGGAAAAAAGGCAATGACAGGAAACAGTGTTTCCTTCTCAAATAAGAAAACGAAACGCAAGTTCAATCCGAATTTGCAGACGAAGAAGTTCTTTGTACCTGAATTGGGTGAATGGATTACTTTAAAAGTTTCTACGTCTGCATTGCGTACAATTGACAAATTAGGTATCAGTGCTGCAATAGAAAAAGCTATCCGCAAAGGTACGATCTGATTATCTTAAGATAATATAACAAAGCCGGTAATCTTACCGGCTTTTTTTTTGCCTAAATTTGAATTCATGTTCAGATTAACCTATCTCATTTTTCTACTTGCCACTGTAATTTGTCAAGGCCAGGATTTTTCGTATTACAGGTATGAAAATGATCTGCTTCCTGCTTCTTTTCATCAGGGAAGGCGGGAAGCGGTAAGAAATAAATTACCACTGAATTCTGTTGCAGTATTCTTTGCAAATCCTGAACGCAATAGAGCAAATGACGTGGATTACGATTATCATCAAGATCCGAATTTTTATTACCTGACCGGTTTCAATGAACCGAATTCTGTCTTATTGATCTATAAGGATTCTGTTTCCGTCAATGAAAATTTCATACATGAAATTCTTTTTGTTCCTGTCCGTGATAAATCAAGAGAGATCTGGAATGGCCGCAGAGCAGGAATCAAAGGGGCACAAATAATTTCGGGAGTTAAAACTGTTTTCTACGCTGAAGACTTTCTAAAACGTACATCGCTTTTTTCAGATTCATCATTAAGAATTCTGCATTTGAAAATGCATAAAGGAATTGCAAATGATAAAAATAACTCTTGTGATCTGTTCGAACTCGACGACTGTTTCAGAAATATTATCAGTCAGAATCCGGACAGAGGCGATGGCTTCACGTTGAATAAGATCATGCAGGAATTACGTGAAGTAAAAACAGAAGAAGAAATCAAACTGATGAAGCAGGCTGTTACAATGACTTGCAATGGATTTCTTTCTATGATGCAAAATGCAAGTCCGGGGATGACGGAATATCAGGTACAGGCGATCGGTGAATATGAATTTAAAAAACAAGGAGCAGAAACATTCGGATATTCGAGCATCTGTGGAAGCCGTGAAAATTCAGTCATCCTGCATTACACTTCCAACAGAAGAACAATGAATGAGTCTGATCTCATCCTGCTTGATATGGGTGCAGAATATCATGGCTATACAGCAGATGTTACCAGGACCATCCCAATCGGAAATAAATTTACACCAGAACAAAAGATCATTTATGAATTGGTATTAAAAGCTCAGAATGAAGGAATTCAGGCTTGTGTAAAAGGAAATCCTTTTAGCGATGTGCACTTTGCTGCATCATCTGTAATTGCAAAGGGACTGGTCAGTCTGGGGATCATTAAGGATGTTTCCGAATCAGATAAATATTTCATGCATGGAACCTCTCATTACCTGGGACTTGATGTTCACGATCCAGGATCAAGAGGTCCGTTAAAAAGCGGAAACATTATCACGGTTGAACCGGGCATTTATATTGAAGAAAACAGCGATTGTGACCCAAAATGGTGGAATATTGGGGTGAGAATCGAGGATGATATCCTGATAACCGACAATGGCCCGGTAAATTTATCGGAATCAGCACCCAGAACAGTTGAAGAAATTGAAAAGCTGAGATCGAGAAAAACGGATATGAACAAATAATTGGTGAAAAGAACATAAAAATCAGGCTAAAAGCTTTTTTATTTCACAAGAATACCTATATTTGCAGCCCCGTAAATAATCCGTGAGCCGAAGCGGCGGGAAACATCAAAAAAAAAGGAATTTTATCATGGCAAAGAAAGGTAACAGGATCCAGGTGATTCTAGAATGTACAGAGCACAAAACGAGCGGAATGCCGGGTATGTCTCGTTACATCACAACGAAGAATAAAAAAAATACGACAGAACGTCTTGAGGTGAAGAAATACAATTCTATCCTTAAGAAAATGACTGTACATAAAGAAATTAAATAATTCCTAATTAAAATAGTTCAAAAGGATTAAGCTATGGCAAAGAAAGTTGTCGCAACTCTAAAGAGTGGAAAAGGTAAAGAATTTTCAAAAGTGATCAAGATGGTAAAAACTGATAACGGTTCTTATCAGTTCAAGGAAGAAGTAGTTCACAACGATCACGTGAAAGATTTTCTTAAAAACAAATAATACAATCGTATTAAATATATAACTGAGCTTCTTTCACTCTGAAAGGAGCTTTTTTATTTATTTGAAATTTTAAAGCACAACAACCAATGGGAATATTCAGTTTTTTTTCAAAAGAGAAAAAAGAAAGTCTCGACAAAGGTCTTGAAAAAACAAAGACCTCTTTATTTTCCAGGATTGCAAAAGCAGTTGTAGGAAAGTCAACGGTTGATGCTGAAGTACTGGATAACCTTGAAGAGATCCTTGTCTCTTCAGATGTCGGTGTTAGCACCACATTAAAGATCATTAAACGTCTGGAAGAAAGGGTTGCAAAAGATAAATATGTTGGTACCGACGAACTGAATAAACTTTTAAAATCTGAAGTCACTGAATTATTAAGCGAGAACAAATCAGATTCAGTTGAAGAATTTTCTATTCCATCAGGAGTCAAGCCATATGTCATTATGGTCGTTGGTGTAAATGGTGTCGGAAAAACAACAACTATCGGAAAACTTTCACATCAGTTTAAAAAAACCGGACTCAACGTAATGCTGGGAGCTGCCGATACCTTCAGAGCTGCTGCTGTTGACCAGCTTGATATATGGAGTAAACGGGTAGGGGTTCCTATTGTCAAACAAGCTATGGGTTCAGATCCGGCTTCAGTTGCTTTTGAATCAGTTCAGACTGCTGTCTCACAGAATATGGATGTTCTCATAATTGATACTGCCGGTCGTCTGCATAATAAAGTAAATCTGATGAATGAACTTTCTAAGATCAAGCGGGTAATTCAGAAAGTAATTCCTGGTGCGCCCCATGAGATCCTTCTGGTCCTTGATGCAAGTACAGGTCAGAATGCTATTGAACAGGCCAAACAGTTTACGCTGGCAACGGAAGTAAATGCTCTTGCTTTGACTAAACTTGATGGTACTGCTAAAGGTGGAGTGGTGATTGGTATTTCTGATGAATTCAAGATCCCTGTAAAATACATTGGAGTTGGAGAGAAGATGGAAGATCTGCAGGCATTCAATAAGAATGAATTTGTAGATTCTTTATTCGGTGAAATGTAAGTTTGATAATGAAAACAAAATCATTCAAGAAAAATAAGATCAATGTCATCACACTTGGCTGCTCGAAGAATGTCTACGACAGTGAAGTACTCATGGGACAGCTGCGCGCAAATAAATTTGATGTTGCACATGAATCCACTGATTATGATTCAGGAATTGTGATCATCAATACCTGCGGTTTTATTGATAATGCTAAACAGGAAAGTATCGATACGATTCTTGAATTTGCCCAGGCAAAAGAAGCAGGAAAGATCGACAAACTGATCGTTACCGGTTGTTTAAGTGAAAGGTATAAACCGGAACTTTCAAGGGAAATAAAAAACGTTGATGAATTTTTCGGAACCCGTGACCTGCCCTTGCTTTTGAAATCACTTGGTGCAGATTACAAGCACGAACTGATCGGAGAGCGATTACTTACAACTCCTAAACATTATGCGTATCTGAAAATTTCAGAAGGATGCGATCGACCATGTTCTTTCTGTGCAATACCTCTGATGCGAGGTACGCATATCAGTACCCCGATTGAAGAACTGGTGACTCAAGCAAAAACGTTGGCAACAAAAGGAGTAAAGGAATTGATCCTGATTGCACAAGACCTGACGTACTATGGACTTGATATTTACAAAAAGCGAAATCTTTCCGAGTTACTAAAAAACTTATCTGATGTAAATGGTATCGAATGGATCCGTCTTCACTATGCTTTTCCTTCCGGATTCCCTATGGACATTCTGGACGTGATGAATGAGAGGGAGAACATCTGTAAATATCTTGATATGCCTTTACAACATATTTCTGACAGCATGTTAAAAAGTATGCGCAGAGGCACAACCAGACAAAAGACCAATGATCTTATTTCTGAGATCAGGTCTAAAGTCCCGGGCATTGCTCTCCGTACAACTTTGATAGGTGGTTACCCCGGTGAGACGGAATCTGATTTTGAGGAAATGAAAGAGTGGGTAAAGGAAAGTCGTTTTGACAGGTTGGGGATTTTTGCATATTCTCATGAAGAGAATACGCATGCATATTTGCTAGAGGACAATGTTCCGGATAATGTGAAAAGAGATCGTTGTGCTGAGATCATGTCAATACAGCAAACAATTTCCTCAGAGAAAAATGAAGAAAAGATTGGAAATATTTATAAAGTACTTTTTGACAGAAAAGAAGGTGGTTACTTTATTGGCAGAACAGAGTTTGATTCTCCTGAGGTTGATAATGAAGTTTTGCTGGAAGCAAAAGATAATTATGTAAGGATAGGTGATTTTGCAGATATAAAAATTACTGACGCCGGCGAATTTGATCTTTTTGGAGTTACAGTAAATTAAAAAAACGTTCAGCTTATTACCGGATCAATAAAGCAAGGACTCTTTATTATTTCTTCAGATGTTCCGTCTTCGTATTCTACCTTTAATCTCACCTTAGCTCCGGTCTTGTAATTTTTCATGATAACAGATTTTTTATCTTCGGATAATTCTCCCTGGATCGGAAGAAAATCCTTATCATACATTATGTATTTTATTGTTTTGGCAGGTTGATTTAAAAAGATCTGGTATTGATTTTTTTTCACTGCTGTTGAATCCTGGGCACTGACAGTTTCTATTGAAACAAAAAGCAGGAAAGTAAATATCATCAGGATTCTCATACCACAAGGTACAAAAAAAGGGAAAACCGATGTCTTCCCCTTTTGTTAAATTTTAATTTATTCTCAATGTTGCACCTGGAATGTTCCGTATACCTTTGATCCCTTTCCTGAAATAGAATAGTGATAATTACCGTTAGAAAGACCGGTGGCAGGAAGTGAAAAAATCCCGTTGGCATCAGGCTGAATCTTTCTGATGAGATTTCCATTTGTATCGAAGATCTCAATCACTGAAACATCTTTTATGGTCGTCAGATCGAAATTAATAGATTCATTCGCAGGATTAGGATACGTTCTGATCTTATCCGAAAGCTGTATAGAAGGGACAGAACTGATATAGGTTCCGGTAAAATATTGAGAACTTGTTGCAAACTGACCTAAACTATCAGCTTCAATTGACATTATCAATGCTACAGGGTTTCCAGGTTTTACAAAACTATATTTTGTTACCTGAGAAACAGAGGTTGATATAGTAATATAATTTCCACCACCGGTATCAATAGACAATGTATCGTAAGTCATTGCAATTTCCTTTATTCTTAAGACGTTGTTAAATTGACCTGATGGGAGTGTCAGATTTCCTGATCCATCCGCGGTGAATGTAGAATTTGTCCTTAAAACAAAGCGTGAATTGTACCCAAGGTAAACACTATCGATCTGAATTCTTGAAAATGTATTTCTGACATCGCCATATGAAAATGGTACAGGAATATAAAGTTGACTGCTTTCAAAAATATATTGAATGGATGGCCCGATAATTCCGTCCAGATAAATTCCGGAAGTATTTGTAGTGAAATAAGTATAGACACCGGATTGCCAATCATATCCTGCCAGATTTGAATTCGGAAAACTGGAAGCATAAGGAGTCCCTGTTGCGTTTATGAACCCTGCTGTATCATTCTCTAAATTCTGAAGAGTACTGTAATCCCAGGTTTGTCCAGTTCCACCTGCAGGAATTGCCTCCGTATAGGTTGAATCATTTCCTGTGATCCATGCAAGTCCGGCTGTTGGAAGATCAGCTGTTGTAATAGTTTGCGACTTTCCAATGAAAGGTACAAACAGTAAGATGGTGAGTAGTGCTTTTTTCATGGTATTATGTATTTAGTATAAATATTTTTGACACAAAAAAAGCCCTGTTAAGGACTTCTTTATTTTTTATCTAAGATCAACGATTTCTGCATCGGGATACTTGGCTTTATTGAAAACATAGATTGCATCATCTGCACCTCCATCAGGACTGATCTTTTCAACATTGATCGTTTGGGTTCCGCCATTCTTATCAAGCATTTTTGCTGAAGAAATTGATTTGTCAGTTTTATTGATTGACAATTTGATCTTGAAAATATTCTTGTTCTTTCCTTCACTAGGCACTAATTCTATTTGTGCATACGTCGTTGTTTTGTCTTTAGCATCACCGGTATATTTTGACTGCCACCCTTTTTCATAAATTGTGAAAATGTTGGTAGGGGAGATCGTATTCTCGTCTGTTTTCTGAACATCGATCTGAACTTCGTTTGCATCCTTTACATACGTCCAACGGGTTTTTCCGTCACTGATGACATCTTGTCCGGCGATCTCCAGTCTGTATTTGCTCCCTTTAATATAGATCGTTCCTTTCTGAACTTCTCTCGATTTATCTCTGCTGTTTTCAATGATAATACTGAAATTAGCTTTATATGATTTGTAGGATTTAAATTTATTGCTGACTGATTTTAAGATCTCCTGAGCTTTTGCATCTTGTTGAGCAAAAGTTATCATTGGAGAAATCAATAAGAGGATGGCTAAAATTCTGGCTTTCATTTTGTTTTTCTATCTTCTTCCTTTATGGCTGCGAAGGTAATTCTTTCACCTTAAATCAAAAAGCATTCCATAAAAAAGGGTGAGCTGAAGCGCCCACCCTTGATACTTATAATCTATTCAGATTTAACTAGTTATCCTTACTTCTGAGGTTGCCAAGAATATGTTCTAATGAAATAGGATCTTTCACCAGTACTTCACGGGCTTTTGAGCCTTCAAATGATCCGATGATCTTTGCCGCTTCCAGCTGATCAATGATCCGGCCTGCACGGTTATAGCCTAATTTCAGTCTTCGTTGGAGAAGTGAGGCAGAACCTTGCTGATTCTGTACGATGATCTGTGCTGCATCTTCAAACAAAGGGTCACGATCGTCCATACTGATATCAGAACGAGATCCATCACCACTTTCGTCATGATATTCAGGCAGAAGATGTGCGTCTGAATATCCACGCTGACTGCCGATAAAGTCTGTGATCTTTTCTACTTCAGGAGTATCTACGAAAGCACACTGCAATCGGATCAGATCTGCGCCTGTAGAGAATAACATATCACCCCGACCGATCAACTGGTCAGCACCTCCTGTATCCAGAATCGTTCTTGAATCGATCTTAGATGTAACACGGAATGCGATACGTGCAGGGAAGTTGGCCTTGATCGTACCTGTGATGATATTGACTGATGGTCTTTGAGTTGCTATGATAAGGTGTATTCCGATTGCACGGGCTAATTGAGCCAGACGGGCGATCGGAGTCTCAACTTCTTTTCCGGCAGTCATGATAAGATCAGCAAATTCATCCACAACAAGAATGATGTAGGGTAAAAACTTGTGACCGTTTGCCGGATTAAGTTTACGGGCAATGAACTTTGCATTGTATTCTTTAATATTCCTTACCTGTGCATCTTTGAGTAATTCATATCGCTGATCCATTTCCATACAAAGTGAATTCAGCGTATTGATCACTTTCTTTGTATCAGTGATAATCGCTTCTGCTTCTCCTGGTAATTTAGCAAGGAAATGTCTCTCAATTGTCTTGAATAAAGTCAATTCGACTTTCTTAGGATCAACTAAGACAAATTTTACTTGTGCCGGATGTTTACGGTAAAGGAGGGATACAAGAATGGCATTTAATCCGACAGACTTACCCTGACCGGTTGCTCCGGCCATAAGTAAGTGTGGCATCTTTGTAAGATCTGCAACAAAGACTTCATTACTGATCGTTTTACCGAAACCAATAGGAAGTTCGTAATCGGTATTCACAAATTTTTCTGAACCAAGAATCGATTTCATTGCTACAATTTCCGGTTTCAGGTTTGGTACTTCAATACCGATTGTTCCTTTTCCGGGAATAGGGGCGATGATACGGATACCTAATGCAGCAAGACTTAATGCTATATCATCTTCAAGATTCTTGATCTTTGAAATCCTGATACCCGCTTGCGGTACGATCTCGAAAAGCGTAACTGTGGGTCCGATCGTTGCTTTGATCTTATCAATACCAATGTTGTAATGACTTAATGTTTCAACGATCTTATTCTTATTGGCTTCAAGTTCTTCCTTATTGACTTCAACTTTCTTGTCACCATAATTTTCAAGCAAGTCAAGAGTAGGGTAGCGGTAGGAAGAAAGATCCAGAGTAGGATCGTAATCGCCTTGTGCATGTGGTAATTCTTCCGAGCCATCAATCACAGGAACTTCCTCAGGAATGTCAAGTACCTCCAGTTGAAGGTCTCCATCACCAATTATTTTCGTTGGAGCTGTAACTACAGGGGTCAATTCCAAAATATCTTCTTCAACAATTTCCTCTTCTTCTTCGGAAATTTCTTCCTCTTCTTCCTCATCAAGATTAATGAATTCTCCTTCTTCTTCTTCTTCTTCCTCTTCTAGTTCTTCCTCTTCTTCCTGCTCTTCTTCATGACCTAATTCCAGTTCGACAACACCGGCCATACTTTCTTTTTTCGGCTTGTTGATTTTAACCGGCTCTTCAACTGCAACAACTTCATCGATTTCATCAGAATCAGAACTAAGAGACTCTTCAACTTTCTTCTTAAGTGGAATATTAAAAGCTGCAACAAGAAATCCGACGAAAGAAAAAACCAAAAGAGTGCCTGTACCAATGAAACCAATAACAGCATTCAGACTTTGACTCATACGGTACCCATAACCACCTGCAAGCATCAGCAAGGATGAATTGTTATGAAAAATATAACCCAGAAAAGTACTGATCCAGATCGTAGCGAAAAGTGAATACCGAAGTGTCTTTCCAACGGGAAGTAAATTCACCTCCCATATAATGCGTACTGCAGCCAGAACGAAAAGAAATGGAAAAACAAAAGCACAAATTCCGAACCATTGATTTTCAAACTTCAGGGCAGTCAATGCTCCAAATTTTCCCAGCCAGTTTTTTACTTCAGCTTCAGTGGTAATAAGTTTCCAGACAGAATCAATTCCTGCAATTGCCTGATCTTCTTTCCATGTAAATAAATTTGAAATAAATGCCACCACCATGAAAAATGAAACCATCAGGAGAAATAGTCCAAAAATCTTATGTGTCCTCTCATCAACAAAGAAAGAACGGAATGATGCAAACCTGTCCTTAAATGATACTTTACCCGCACTCTTTTTCGACCGCTCCTTCTTCTCTTTTACTACTTCGTCAGTGTCGCTTTTTAGCTTATTCGCCATGGAAATACTTTATTTTATAGTGGTTTTAAAGTTAGAACTACCTGAAACATGCATCCCGCCTTTGTTTTAAAAGATATGAACAAGGTTTTCCATAGAAATTACTATGAATAACAACCTGAAAGTGCCCGATTTTATTGTAAATCAGTCTTTATAATTTAAAGGAGAATTCCGTTCAATCTTACAGGAACAGTATTCATTTAAAAAACCATCAAAAATGAAGTGTTGTTTTAAAAATTGATTGATTACATTTGCTAAAACTACAAAATGCAAACCCAATGAGATCCATCAGAATCATTCTCCTTTTTATGGTATTATCCGTATTTGGAAATGCGTATTCACAGAATACTAAACATTCAGTGAACTCCGGAAAAGTTACCTACAAGATCACCTCGCTTTCAGATAAGAATATTGCATCAAAACCTATGGAGTTTATCCTCTTTTTCAAAAAAGATATGTCAAGGGTAGAAATGGAATCTGAAGGATCAAAAAGCATTATGATTTCAGATAATCTTGCCAATACCGGTTATATGCTCATGGATAACTCCGGAAATAAAATCGCAATGAAGATGAACCGGGATGCCATGATGAAAAAGAATGGCATTGCTGAGGAACCGAAGGTTCAGATCACCAGAGAATCCAAAGTGATAGCAGGTTACACATGCTATAAGGCAATCATTACATCAAATTATAAGGGTGAAACCAAGGTGTATGATGTTTGGTTTACAAACGATATTAAGGGAAATTATTCCTATGATACCAAGATCAAAGGACTGAATGGACTGATGATGGAGTTTGAATCTGTGAATGAAGGCAAGACATACAAGATGGTTGCAACAAAAGTTGAACTTGATGATAATTTATCTGATGAACTTTTTAAAGTTCCATCCGATTATCAAATCATGGACATGTCCAATTTCATGGGGGGAATGAAAAAGTAGTTTCAGAATAAATAATAGCTATCAACTTATATGTTGACTTCACTCTCAGTAAAAAATTACGCTTTGATAGACGAACTTCAGTTGCAGTTCGGCAAAAAATTAAACATCATTACCGGTGAGACCGGCGCCGGTAAATCAATTTTACTTGGTGCTCTGGGATTACTCCTTGGGCAAAGGGCAGATTCAAATTCACTTCTTGATAAGACCAAAAAATGCATTGTTGAAGGTGAATTCGATTCAAGGAATAAATACATAGACGAGTTTTTTGAGTCTAACGAACTTGATCCGGAATCTAAGATCATAATCAGGCGAGAGATCTCTAAGGAAGGAAAATCAAGAGCTTTTATCAATGATACACCTGTAAGCATCTCCCAATTAAAGGAGCTGGGAAGTTTACTGGTAGACATCCATTCCCAGCACGAAACACTTCTACTGAATAAATCCGGATTTCAGCTTTCTGTTGTTGATTCATTCGCAGGCATCAATTCTGAATTAGAACTTTATCAGCAAAATTATAACGGTTACAAAAAACTTTTAGCTCAGTTAAATGAATTAAAAGAAGAAGAGGCAAGATCAAAATCTGAACAGGATTATATCACTTTTCAATTCAACGAACTGGAAGAAGCTGCCCTTGAAACCGGTGAATCAAAAGAAATATTAGACGAAGAACTGAAAACCTTATCACATAGCGAAGAGATCAGGGCAGGACTTTCGAAACTTGACGAAGCCATTTCAGGTGGGGAATCAGATCTGCTGACATCTATATCAAGTGCCATTCAGATCGTTCAGCAATTAAGCAAGTATAATTCTAAACTGGAAGCTATTGCCGGCAGACTGAAATCTGTCCAGATAGAACTAAAAGATATTTCACAGGAAAGTTCAGCTATTTCAGAAGAAGTTCAACTGGATCCGCAACGACTTGAAATTGTTAATGACAGACTTAATATTTTAAACAGACTTGAACAAAAGCACCGAGTTAATTCAACACAGGAATTAATTATTCTGAAAAAGGAATTTGAGCAGAAGCTGGAAGGAATTAATTCGCTGGATGACAGAATTGCAGGTCTTGAAAAGGAAAAGGAAAAACTTTTTACCAGTCTTCACAGGATGGCCGATAAAATTTCTGCTGCACGTGCAAAAGTCATTCCCGGAATTGAAACCAAGGTGAAGAAAATGCTCTCTGAATTAGGGATGCCAAATGCTATTCTGAAAATTGAGCAGGAAGTTCTGGCATTGAACGAACTTAGCAACACCGGTAAAGATTCTATCAGGTTCTTGTTTTCAGCGAACAAGGGCGTTGCGTATTCGGAAATAAGTAAGGTAGCTTCAGGTGGTGAATTGAGCAGATTGATGCTTTGTCTGAAAGCAATTGTTGCCAAATTAATTGACCTGCCGACAGTCGTATTTGACGAGATCGATACAGGAGTGAGCGGAGAAACTGCCTATAAGATCGGTAATGTTATGAATGATCTTTCATCATCACTGCAGTTGCTGGCGATCACTCACTTACCACAAATTGCAAGCAGAGGCGATGTACACTTTTTTGTGTATAAGGAAGTCATTGGTAAAAGAACCTTTACAAAAGTATCAAGACTTAATGGGGAAGAAAGAATTGTTGAAGTGGCAAGGATGCTTAGTGGAGACAAACCAACTGCAATAGCGATGCAGAATGCTAAGGAATTATTAGGAAATTAAAATTAACTATATTTATCCCAAACAAAATAACTATGTCAAACAATCTTTTAAAGGGCAAAAGAGGAATAATCAGCGGAGCATTAGATTCTAATTCTATTGCCTGGAAAGTTGCACAACGTTGTCATCAGGAAGGCGCACAGATCGTTCTTACAAATGCACCTATTGCCATGCGCATGGGTGAAATAAAGAAACTTGCAGACGAAACGAAATCAGAGATCATTCCGGCAGATGCAACTTCGATTGAAGACCTCACAAACCTGTATTCAAAATCAATGGATATTATGGGTGGCAAAGTTGATTTTGTATTACATTCCATAGGTATGTCGGTTAACATCCGGAAGAACATTTCCTATGTTGAAAGTAATTACGATTATTATCAGAAAGGAATAGATGTATCTGCTTTGTCGCTTCACAAAATGCTGAGTGTTGCCATGAAAATGGATGCAATAAATGAATGGGGAAGTGTTGTGGCTTTGACATATATTGCAGCACAACGGACTTATCCATTCTACACAGACATGGCGGATATCAAGGCGATGCTGGAATCAATTTCAAGAAGTTTCGGATATCATTATGGTAAAGCAAAGAAAGTCCGGATAAATACCATATCCCAGTCACCGACAAAAACTACTGCAGGTTCCGGCATAAAAGGTTTTGAGGATTTCTACAATTTTGCCGATTCACTTTCTCCATTAGGAAATGCCAGCGCCGACGCATGCGCAGATTATTGTGTGTCCTTATTCAGTGACCTGACACGGATGGTTACCATGCAGAATCTGTATCATGATGGTGGGTATGCTACTACAGGAATCAGCAATGAAGTGATGGAAATGTTTCAGAGTAAGTAATTCATAGCAGGTCAAGGATAAAGGGTCAAAGGTAAAATAGTATTCACCTTTGACCCTTTACTTTTTACGTAAAAGAGAAAGTGGTATAAAACAAAAAAGCCGGAAATATTTTCCGGCTTTTTTAAAGTCAATACTGATTATTCTTCTTTCTTCTTCCTCGTAGAGCCTCCTGATTTTGCAGGGGGAGGAGTTGGAGCAGCATTCGCTTTTACAACATTGATTTTAAGAGTTGAAGTTTCTTTATCGAAGTTCACTTCCAGAATATCACCTTCGCTCAGTTCAGCTTTAATGATCTCTTCCGCCAACGGATCTTCCAGGTATTTCTGAATTGATCTTTTTAATGGACGAGCACCATAGCTGCTGTCAAAGCCGCGGTCAGCAATGAAGTCTTTTGCTTCATCAGTCAACTGGATCTTATAACCCAATTCAGTGATACGCTTATATAAGTGAACTAATTCAACATCGATGATCTTATGGATGTGTTCTTTTTCAAGTGAATTGAACATAACTACATCATCAATACGATTCAGGAATTCAGGAGCAAAAGCTTTCTTCAATGCACTTTCAATGACACCACGGGAATGCTCATCAGCACCGGAGATCTTCGCATTTGTTGAGAAGCCAACTCCTTGTCCGAAATCTTTTAACTGACGTGAACCGATGTTTGATGTCATGATCATAATAGTGTTTTTGAAATCCACTTTACGACCTAAACTGTCAGTTAACATACCTTCATCAAGTACCTGTAGTAACAGGTTGAATACATCCGGATGTGCTTTTTCGATCTCATCCAGAAGGACAACAGAGTAAGGTTTACGACGAACTTTCTCAGTAAGCTGACCACCTTCTTCATAACCAACGTATCCCGGAGGCGCACCGATCAGGCGGGAGATAGCAAACTTCTCCATATATTCACTCATATCGATACGGATAAGTGCATCTTCAGAGTCGAAGAGATATCGTGCGATCACTTTTGCAAGTTCAGTCTTACCAACACCGGTAGGACCAAGGAAGATAAATGTTCCGATCGGTTTATTAGGGTCTTTTAATCCGGCACGGTTACGTTGTATAGCTCTTACGACTTTTGCAATCGCTTCGTCTTGTCCGATAACTTTACCTTTTAATTCATCTGCCATTTTAACCAGACGATGACTTTCAGTTTGTGCAACACGGGTAACAGGGATACCTGTCATCATGGCAACAACTTCAGCAACATCATGCTCGTTCACTGTGTAACGATGTGATTTCGTTTCTTCTTCCCAGATCTTTTTAGCTGACTCCAACTGTTCGAGTAACTGCTTTTCAGTATCGCGAAGCTTTGCTGCCTCTTCATACTTCTGGCTACGAACAACACGGTTCTTTTCGTTTTTAATATCTGCTACCTTACTTTCCAATTCAAGAATGTTTTTAGGTACATGGATATTGGTAATGTGAACACGGGAACCGGCTTCATCTAAAGCATCAATAGCTTTATCAGGAAGGAAACGGTCAGTGATGTAACGGGAGGTAAGTGTTACACACGCTTTTATTGCTTCAGGAGTATAATTAACATTATGATGTTCTTCGTAACGGTCCTTGATATTTTTCAGGATCTCCATCGATTCATCGACAGAAGCCGGTTCAACAAGTACACGCTGGAAACGTCTGTCTAATGCACCGTCTTTTTCAATGTACTGACGATACTCATCTAGAGTTGTTGCACCAATACATTGTATTTCGCCACGGGCAAGAGCCGGTTTGAACATATTGGAAGCATCCAAAGAACCGGAAGCGCCACCTGCACCGATGATCGTATGGATCTCATCTATGAAAAGAATGACATCAGGAGATTTTTCAAGTTCATTCATTACGGCTTTCATTCTTTCTTCGAACTGTCCGCGGTATTTAGTACCGGCAACCAGAGAAGCAAGATCAAGGGTAACAATTCTCTTGTTGAAAAGAACACGTGATACTTTACGCTGAACGATACGAAGTGCAAGTCCCTCAGCAATTGCTGACTTACCAACACCCGGCTCACCGATCAGGATAGGATTGTTTTTTTTCCGACGGGAAAGTATCTGAGAAACACGCTCAATTTCCTTTTCACGACCGACGATAGGGTCCAGGCGACCGTCTTCAGCGGCTTTTGTAAGGTCACGACCAAAATTGTCCAAAACAGGAGTTTTAGATTTTGAATCTGTTCCTTTCTTGCTGGTCATACCGCTTCCGCCTTCATCATCTTTTGCATAAGGATCATCGTCAGATGGATTTTGCGGTGCTTCAGAACGGAAATTTGATTTAAGAACATCCAGTTC
>JBMQEM010000162.1:0-4130 GCA_049363815.1 Bacteroidota bacterium | reverse complement strand
ATAAAGCTCATCCCCCTGCACCCTCAAATACCGATTGATCGCAAAAAAAGTACTCAGACCGGAAAGCAGGATCCCAACAGCTATCATTCCACCGAAAAGAATTCCTATCATTTTCAGATCTGAAAGCTGCCCGAAATCGGGAAACTGGGTATGGATAAAATAGATGATTACACCAACAAGCATACTGCTGATGATGCCTGCATAAAAGCCATGTACAAATCCTTTTTTCAAAAATGGCCAACGGATAAATCCTTTTGTTGCCCCAACCAATTGCATACTCTTGATCAGAAAACGCTTTGAATACATGGCCAGACGAATGGTATTGTTGATCAGTACTACTGCAACAAAGAGCAACAAAGCACAAAAGATCAGGATGATCATAGCAACCGTCCGGAAATTCTCATTCATTTTCTTTATCTCCGTTTGCTGGTAGGCTACTTCCTGAACCAGACGAATGGAAGAAAGCTGGTCCTTTATCCGCTTCAGGCTATCAGAATTAGCATAACTGGCCTTCAGATTGATGTCAACTGTAGCAGGTAACGGATTATTGTCGATCATCCCCATAGCTCCGTCTCCAAGTTCTTTCTTCAGACTATCCAGCGCTTCTTCTTTAGAGACATATCTGACAGAACGGACAAAATCTGATTCATTCAATGCCTGTAAAAACATATTCAGGTCCTGCTGATTGACATTGTCCTGTAAATACACATTCAATTGAATGTGTTCTTTCACATAATCTGAGATCTTGTTTGCATCCATGACCAGTAAACCAAGCAAACCCAGCATAAACAGCACAAGCGATACGCTGATAATGGAGGAAGCATAAGAGGAGCGGAGGCGTTTATTGCCTTCTTTTGGTTGATCGAGATGCATAACTTTCAGGAAACGAAAGTATAAAAAGATTATCGGTATGTCGGTCGAAAAAAATGACCTTTCGTCTTATTTTTCTACATTCGCATGTTCATCAACTAAACCCTCACTGAACAGAATTCCTGTTTATCATTGTTATTGCATTATGGAGTACAATTTTAGTATCATTGAAAAGAAGTGGCAGCAGTACTGGAAAGAAAATCAGACCTATCGCGCCGATACTGATTCGTCAAAAGAAAAGTATTATGTGCTCGATATGTTTCCTTATCCTTCAGGAGCAGGATTACATGTAGGACATCCACTTGGCTATATAGCATCGGATATTTTTGCCCGATATAAAAGATTAATGGGGTATAATGTCCTCCATCCAATGGGCTATGACTCCTTTGGTTTGCCTGCAGAACAATATGCTATTCAGACAGGACAACATCCTGCAATCACAACTGAAGAAAATATTGCCCGTTACCGCCAGCAACTCGATAACATCGGTTTCGCTTTCGACTGGTCACGCGAAGTTCGTACTTCTGATCCTTCTTATTATAAATGGACTCAGTGGATCTTTATTCAATTGTTCAATTCATGGTACAATACCGCTAAGGATAAAGCAGAGGATATTGCATCACTCATATCAACATTCGAATCATCGGGGAATAAAGATGTTCAGGCTGTTCATTCACATGAGTGGTTGTTCACTGCCGCTGACTGGAAATCGTTTGATGAAAAAACGAAAGCTGAGATATTGTTGAATTATCGTTTGGCTTACATCTCCGAAGCAATGGTCAACTGGTGTCCTGCTTTGGGAACTGTACTTGCAAACGACGAAGTGAAAGACGGTGTCAGCGAGCGCGGAGGATATCCGGTTGAGAGAAAGCAGATGAAACAATGGTCGATGCGGATCACAGCTTATGCTCAACGTTTACTAGATGGCTTAGAAAAGATTGATTGGCCTGATTCGTTACGCGAACAGCAAAGAAACTGGATCGGTAGAAGCGAAGGTGCAGAAGTGCGTTTCAAAATTGCACATTCTGATCTTGAACTATTGATCTTCACAACTCGTCCTGATACAATTTTCGGTGCAACGTATATGACACTTGCTCCGGAACATGAGTACGTCGATATCATTACTACGAATGATTATAAGAACGAAGTCAACAGTTATGTGATCGAAGCAAAGAACCGCAGCGAACGCGAAAGGATGGCTGAAGTGAAAAATATTACCGGTGTATTTACTGGAGCGTATGCAATTCATCCATTCTCAGGAAAACACATTCCGATCTGGATCGGTGATTATGTTCTTGCTGGTTATGGAACAGGTGCAGTTATGGCTGTGCCTGCGCACGACTCACGCGACTATGCATTTGCAAAACATTTTAAACTGCCGATCGAAGAAGTTGTTTCCGGTGGCGATATTTCGAATGAATCATACGATGCAAAAGAAGGCAAGCTGATCAATTCTGATTTTCTGAATGGCCTCGATGTAAAAGAGGCGATCAAAAAAGCAATCAGTGAAATTGAATCGAAAGGTATCGGTAAAGGAAAAATAAATTTCCGTTTGCGCGATGCTGTTTTTGGTCGTCAGCGATACTGGGGTGAACCAATTCCAATTTATTACAAAGATGGAATCGCCATTGCAGTTGATGAAAAAGATCTGCCGGTTGTATTACCAGAAGTAGATAAATATCTGCCAACAGAAGATGGCGAACCGCCTTTAGCAAGAGCGAAAGACTGGAGTTATAAAGGTCATCCGCTTGAAACTACTACAATGCCGGGCTGGGCTGGATCGTCGTGGTACTTCCTGCGATACATGGATGCAAACAACGATAAAGAGTTCGCATCAAAGAAAGCACTTGATTACTGGAAGGACGTAGATCTTTATCTGGGTGGCGCAGAACATGCAACCGGACATTTATTGTACGTTCGATTCTGGACAAAATTCCTGTGCGACCGCGGTTATATTTCTATTGATGAACCTGCAAAGAAACTTATCAATCAGGGAATGATCCAGGGTCGGTCGAATTTTGTTTACAGAGTAAAAGACAGCAATAAGTTTGTTTCTTTCGGGTTGAAAGAACAATACGAGTATACACAACTGCATGTCGATGTAAATATTGTTGAAGGTGATGTTTTAGATGTTGAAGCATTCAAAGCATGGCGCGAGGAAAATAAGTCTGCTGAATTTATTCTTGAAGACGGAAAATACATTTGCGGAAACGAAGTCGAAAAAATGTCGAAGTCGAAATGGAATGTTGTAAGTCCGGACCTGATGATCGATAAATACGGCGCTGATTGTCTGCGCCTGTATGAAATGTTCCTTGGACCACTTGAACTTTCCAAGCCATGGAATACAAATGGTATTACGGGAACATCGGGTTTCATACGTAAGCTATGGAAATTGTATCACAAAACTCCTGAGCCGGGAAAAGATCTTGTGTTTGAAGTTACAGATGCCGAGCCGACGAAGGCAGAATACAAAGCGCTTCACAAAACAATAAAGAAAGTAAAAGAAGATATAGAGAAATTTTCTTTCAATACTTCTGTAAGTACATTCATGATCTGTGTGAACGAATTGACAGACCTCAAATGTAACAAAAGAAAGATCCTTGAACCGCTTACAGTTATTGTTTCTCCTTATGCGCCGCACATTGCAGAAGAGTTGTGGCAGCTTTTAGGAAATAAAGAGAGTGTAACTAAAACATCTTTCCCTGAATTCAAGGAAGAGTATTTAGTTGAATCAGAATTCGCATATCCGATCTCACTGAACGGAAAAACAAAATTCAATCTTGCGCTTTCATTATCACTTACGAAAGAAGAAATAGAGAAAGAAGTATTGGCGAATGCTGATGTCCAGAAGTTGCTGAATGGTCAGCCTTTGAAAAAGTTGATAGTTGTGCCAGGTAAAATTGTAAACGTTGTTGTTTAACTTAGGATTTGTTTCTCATTCTAATAGTCTTGTATATGAAACCAACGGATGAACAAAAAAAAGAGTGGAAAGAAAATCCAAAGTATTGGAAAGGCGCAAACTTAATTTATTATAATCCGGAAGACAAGCGACTTCTTCCACCTAAGAAACATCCGGGAATAGGGTGGACTGTTAACTTTGGAAATCCATATTCGGTTTTATTATTGATAACGTTTCTTATTGTAATTATTTACCTTGCGACCTTGTTACCCGGATAAGAAAAAGGGCGATTAGCTCAGTTGGTTTAGAGCACTACCTCGACAAGGTAGGGGTCACTGGTTCGAGCCCAGTATCGCCCACT
>JBMQEM010000161.1:0-16596 GCA_049363815.1 Bacteroidota bacterium | reverse complement strand
ATCTGCGCAAAATCTGCGGGATCTGCGAGATCTGCGGGAAAAAATTCTGTGTGTTTTTTTTCTCCCGCAGATCTCGCAGATCCCGTACATTTTGCGCAGATTGTTATTGAGGATACAAGCTCCAATAAACCACATATCCATTCCGTGGACTTACGTGCTCTTAGTGTTCTTGTGTTTAAAAAAATCTGAGGCGAAAAGTCACAGAAATTGAAATTAATTCTCCTCCCCCTGATTAAACACCGAACTAAACAGATCCTTAAACCTCAACCCCGAAGTCAAACTGTTTTTGCTTAGCAATGAAAACTCCGACAATCCGTGCAGCAGAAATTCCATCAACATCAATTTATCCTGCGGATTCGATTTTGGGAAATATTTTTTTACAAGATCAGCAAGTCCGGGAACTTCATTCAACGCTTTTGTATAGTCGTTTTCTGAAGCGTCATTCAGAATATCTATTTCATTTCCATTACTGAACCATTCAATGATCTCCAGATATGGATTCGCTTCTTTTTTGCGCTTCAGTTTTTCGGGATCAGGGAAATAATTCTTGAACTGAAAACGAATCGATTTACTAATTAGATTTTGCGCAACGATCATCGCTCCCTCTTGCTCACCTTCATAAACCAGTTCGATCTTTCCGGTGATCGAAGGAATAATTCCCCAGAAATCTGAAATCCGGATATGAGTTTTGGATTCACCATTGATGATCATCCGTCTTTCTGCAGCAGAAAATATTGTTTCATAAGCCGATATCGTTAACCTTGCAGATACACCACTCTTCGGATCAACAAATTCATTATTCCGTGCTTCAAAGGCAATCTGCTCCAGTAAATTTTCAATCAATTCATGACCGGTCACATTTTTTTTCTGCGAATCACTCAATTGCGCTTCCTGCAAAGTGATCTCTTTCGAAGTAATAATATCTTTCGGATAATGTGTCAGGATCTGACTTTCTATTCTGTCTTTCAATGGTGTTACGATCGAACCACGGTTTGTATAATCTTCAGGATTCGCTGTGAACACAAATTGTATATCCAACGGTAAGCGTAACTTAAATCCACGAATCTGAATATCCCCTTCCTGTAGAATATTAAAGAGCGATACCTGAATTCTCGCCTGAAGATCCGGTAATTCATTGATCACAAAAATTCCTCTGTGTGCTCGTGGAATCAGACCAAAATGAATTACTCTTTCATCTGAATAAGGCAACTTCATTGCTGCAGCCTTGATCGGATCGACATCACCGATCAGATCGGCAACAGAGACATCAGGCGTTGCAAGTTTTTCAGTATAACGCTCACTTCTGTGCATCCATTCAATTTCTGTATCGTCACCATGCTTTTCAAGTATATCAATCGCCTGTCTCGATAATGGATTCATGGGATCATCATTCAACTCTGTTCCTTTGATATAAGGAATATATTCATCCAGCAAATTTGTCATCAGTCTGGCAATTCTCGTCTTTGCCTGTCCACGAAGTCCAAGCAACAAAATATTATGTCTTGAAAGAATCGCCCTTTCAATATCAGGAATTACAGTTTCATCGAAAGCTTTTATCGAATCAAAGATCTTCTCTTTCTTCGCTAATTTCACGATCAGATTTGCACGCAGTTCTTCCTTGATCGGCTTACTTTCATATCCGGAAGCCTTCAACTGACCAAATGTTTTTATTTTCAAATATTTTTCCATGTCCTTTTCTTACTGTTTAAATCAAACTCTTTTTCTTCTGTTCTTTTCGAAATCTTCCAACACAAATTCTCCTAATCCTTTCAAAGATGAATAAAATGCCTTTCCGCCATTCGCTTCACTGAATTCTCTGATAAATGCCCGCAGATATTCGTCTTCCGCAACCATGAAGGTCGTTATAGGAATTTTTAATTTCCTGCAAGCTGAAGCCAGATTCAGACATTTATTTACGATCTTCCTGTCGAGCCCAAAGCTATTCTTATAAAGATTCGCACCTTCTTTCATTGCAGAAGGTTTTCCATCTGTGATCATGAAGATCTGCTTATTCGGATTCTTTCTTCTTCTTAAAATATTCATTCCTAATTCCAGACCTGCAACTGTATTGGTATGATACGGCCCGACTTTCAAATAGGGAAGATCTTTCACTTCTATCTGCCAGGCCTCATCCCCAAAAACAATTACATCCAGTGTATCTTTAGGATATCTGGTTCGAATCAATTCCGCCAGAGCCATTGCTACTTTTTTCGCAGGAGTAATTCTGTCTTCACCATACAAGATCATCGAATGCGAAATGTCGATCATCAAAACTGTCGATGTCTGGGTCTTGAATTCCTTTTCATTCACTTCAAGATCACCTTCCATTATATGAAAATCTGATACCCCATGATTGATCTGCGCATTCCGGATCGAATCGGTCATGGAGATCTGATCTGCAGTATCACCAAATCGATATTCACGGTGATCACTTGTCATCTCATCCCCATTCCCCATAAATTTCGTTCTGTGATTTCCGGGTCCGGCTTTCTTCAATTTTCCAAACACTTCTTCTAAAGCATTTTTGCGAATGGTCTGTTCTGTCTTAGGTGTGATGATATAATTGCCGTCATTGCCTTCATCCTTAATATAACCTTTACTTTTCAGGTCATTAATGAAATCAGCCATTGTATAATTGTCATCGGTCAGTTTGTGCTCTCTGTCGATCTCATTCAGCCAGTTCAATGCTTCATAGACATCGCCACTGGTATAATTCAACAATTGCATGAACAAACCAAACAACCTTTCAAATGGATCCTGATTTTCATCGCCCGGTAAAAATTTACTGAATCTGTGTCCTAACATATTTTACATCCTCTCATCAAAGGTAGATAATTGCTTTAAAGAAAAGCAACACTTTGAACAAGTATCGAAACAACAATTTTCTTAATAAAAAGTTCATTTTGCTGCTAAATTCACTCTCTAAATTCTTTATCTTTCACCAATGAACGCTTTAAAGATCTTTAAATCCTCTGCCGGCTCCGGAAAAACCTTCACACTGGTGAAGGAATACCTCAAACTGGTACTTGCACATCCAGAAGATTATCGTTCCATACTGGCTATTACCTTCACCAACAAGGCAGCTGAAGAGATGAAAAGCCGGATTGTTGAAGCATTGGTTGAACTTTCTTCCGGAAATAAAACCACTTTACTGACAATACTGGAGACAGATCTTCCCGGAGTCAATATTCGTGTTCGTGCGGAAAAATCTTTAAAGCTAATTCTGCACGATTACTCTTCATTTTCAGTCAGCACGATTGACAGTTTTTTTCAAAGAATACTCCGGGCACTCGCAAGAGAAATTCATCTGCCTCTGAAAATGGAAGTGGAAGTAAGTGCAGATGATGCTATTCTTGCTGTAACGGATTCTATTTTAAAAGAAGTAGGATCTGATAAAGACCTCACAGAGTGGCTCACCGATCTTGCTTTGCAAAAAATGAGTGAAGACAAAGGCTGGAATATTGAAAACGACATAGCATTGGTCGCGGGAGAATTATTCAAAGAAGATCATCACAATAAAAAAATTCTATCAAGGGATGACATCAAAAGAATTTACAAAGACCTGAGTACCATCCGCAGAACTTTTACTGCGAAATTAAAAAAGGTCGGTGAAGAAGGTCTGAATATAATTTCCGGTGCCGGGTTTTCATTGGATGACTTTTCTTACAAGGAAGCAGGTGTGGCAGGATACTTTTTAAAAATTTCCAATCCGAAGAATGCTGCTTCATTTCTGATCTCAACAAGGATAGAAAAGGGTTTAGAAGATCCAACAGGATGGACTTCTAAAAAAAGTGAGTTCAAAAAAGCTATAGACGATCTGGTAATTTCAAACCTTCATCCACTATTGCAAAAGGCTGCTTCCATAGTAGAAAATGAATATAAGGAATACATAACTGCCAATGAAGTTTTAAAGAAGATCTATCTTTTCGGACTGGTCAACGATCTGCAGGATAAATTCCGAGAGTACAGAAAAGAAAATAATGTTATCCTTCTTTCCGACACAACAAAATTGTTAGGTGATATGATCGAGGGAAATGACACACCTTTTATCTATGAAAAGACCGGAAACAGATTCAAGCATTTACTGATCGACGAATTTCAGGATACCGGATTGTTGCAATGGAAAAATCTTCTACCACTGGTGATGAATGCACTTGGAAGCGGATTCATGACTCTTATAGTTGGTGATGCAAAACAATCGATCTACCGGTGGCGCGGTGGCAACATGAACTTACTGATCAGGGATATATTTACCGACCTTTCCAATTTCAAGAGCATCTTCGAGAGAAATGTTCTTGATATGAATTACCGGAGTAAATACGAGATCGTTCATTTCAACAATCAGTTTTTCCTCAATGCAACGCAGATCGCAAACTCTCAGTTGAAAATGAATGACCATCCGGTACTTGCCCTTGCTTACGGAAGTGATCTGGAACAAAAGGTCGCACCCAAAAACAATGAAAGCGGTTATGTTCAGGTGAATTTTCTTGAATCTGAAGGCAGTGAAGATGAAAATGAAGAAGATTTAAAATGGAAAGATGTTGCCCTTAAAAACCTTCTCACTGAAATCCGACAACAACTTGCAAAAGGTTTCTCCTACAGGGATATTGCAATCCTTGTGCGGAAAAATACTGAAGGAAGTGAGATCGCTACATTTCTTCTTGCCAATGAAATTGACAAGATCATTAGTCCTGATTCCCTATTGATCACCAGTTCTCCAAGGATCAACTTTATCGTTAATACGCTCAGGTTTCTCGCTGATCAGAAAAATGCAATTGCAAGAGCTGAAATACTCTATTATTATGCAATGAATATTGCTAACCTGAAATTCGATAAACATACTTATTTCTCCGATCATAAAAATTTCAAATACCATGGAAAGACAGGTAAGCACAGCACGACTTTGTTCCCGCCTGAAAGTCTGAATGAATCCAATTTCAATTCTATACTTCCTGAAAGTTTCACCGCACATCTCACCTACCTTGCTAATCTGCCGATCTATGAGATCAGCGAACAGCTTGTGAAGATCTTCGGACTGAATAAAAAACCGGATGCTTTCATTCAACGGTTCCAGGATCTCGTTCTCGAATACAATACCGGTTTTGATAGTTCACTTGAAGGATTTATTAAATGGTGGGATTCAAGTAAAAAAGTAAGAAACGCTTCTGTTATAACTCCACAGAATGAAGATGCCATACAGATCATGACCATTCACAGGTCGAAAGGATTGCAATTTCGAATTGTATTTCTTCCGTTTTGCGAATGGAAATTATCTCCGAAACCAAATGAACTTATCTGGCTCCAGGCCGATCAGCAACCTTTCGATGAACTTGGGAAAACTGCTCTGTCCACAACTAAGACCCTTGAGCTTACTCACTATGCGGACAATTATCTTGAAGAAGTAAATCAGACTGCAATAGATAATCTCAATATGCTTTATGTAGCTTTCACACGTGCAGAAGAAAAACTTTTTATTTATTGTCCGAAAGATAATCAGAAAGAGTTAACGAGCGTTTCAAAACTTATTACCCGGACTTGTCACGAGCTGGATCCAAATCAGATCGAATCGTTTGTTCAAGGCGAGAATTTCATAAAACCTGAAAAGAAATCCTCCGAATCTGAAACCACATCAGATGAATTAAATATTTATCCTTCAAATCGCTGGCAAGACAAACTTTCACTCTCTTCTCATGGGAATGACCTGATTGAAATGATAGAGAAAAAGGATATGTCGAAGGTAAATTATGGGATACTTATACATGCAATCCTGGCTGAAGTAAAAGACACTTCTGAATTCATGCATCTTGCAGATAAATTTGTTTTCGAAGGTTTGATCACAGAAAACCAGAAATCCACTTTGCTTAATGAAGTCGATGAAGTTTTGAAGAGCAATGAAATTGCTGAACTGTTTTCAAAAGACTTCCAGACAAAAGCTGAAAAAGAAATCATATTGCCTTCAGGCGAAGTTCTCCGACCTGACAGAGTCCTGATCAGAGATAATGAAGCAATTGTAATTGATTTCAAGAGCGGGCAGCCACATAAAAAGCATGAGACTCAGGTCACACAATATGCTGACATTCTGAGAAAAATGGGATATCAGCCCGTTTCGTCCAAATTAGTTTACCTCAACAGCCGTTCAGTTGTCACAGTTTAGCAGCACCAAAGAATTTGCTATTTCCATGATTATAACTTACGTTTGAGCAGTATTTAAGCACTATGTACACCAACCGCACACTTCAGATCGTTCTGATCGACGATGATCCTCAGATGAGAGAAATGTTGAACGATTTCTTCACTGGAAAATATGCACATTCGGAAGTGAAAACTTTTGCTACCGGAGAAGAAGCATTAAACACACTAATTACTGAACCCAATCTAATCGTTCTGGATTATCACCTCGATTCTTCAAATGCTATGGCAATGAATGGACTTCAGGTGCTGAAAAAACTTAAAGAAAAGTATCCGTTGGTACCAGTGATCTTTCTATCCGGACAGGAAAAAGCTGAAGTGGCTGCCAATACGATGAAGTACGGCGCATATGATTATATTGTAAAGAACGAAAGTGCTTTTCATAGACTTGAAATTCTTTTCAATAACATCTTAGGACATGTAGAACTGAAAAAAAATCTGGGAACACAGAAGTTTTTTAATGGAATCCTGGTTGCTCTTGTTGCCGCTATGATCATTGGAATTATCGTTTCTAAAATGTCATAACGACAAAAATAAATTTGTCAGAAAAACACAGATATAGTTTTCTGGATAGCAGTCGCGGTCTTGCTGCATTTGTTGTTTTACTGGCTCATACAATAAAGACCTTTTCGCCCGAATATTTCTCATCTTCATTCTGTTTTCTCTGGGATTCAGAAGCAGCCGTCCTGTACTTTTTTATCCTAAGCGGTTTTGTCCTGACGGAATCCATAAAAGAAAGATCCCTTTCCCCTTACTCGTATTTCAATTTTATCGGAAGAAGAGTTCTTCGCATTTATCCTGCGTTTATATTTTTTTTACTACTTGCATTTATACTCTTCCCTTTCATCAGCGGACAAACCTCAGGATGGCTAACTGATTACTGGAAAAATATCCCTGAAGTTTCTGATCTGTTTAAGCAGGCAATTCTGATCGTAAGAATTCCAAATGATCCGGCCTATCGTTTACTTCCACACGACTGGACATTGTCAGTTGAAATTTTAATTTCGATGACTTTGCCGTTCCTTGCTAAAGCATCAGAAAAATTTTCCTGGCTTTTATTAGCTACGATCTATACTTTGGTCAAAGTCTTACCCATCGATCCATTTATTTTTGATTTTACTTTGGGAGCCATTCTATCCGCCCAAAAAGAAAAACTGATTTCCGCCTGGAAAAAACTTCACTTTTTGGGACATACTTTTCTGATAATTCTCGCACTTTTCATGATCAATCTGGATTCATTTGTACCATTTCAGCTCAAAGAGATCAACGCCTTTGCGATTCATTTCAAAAGCTGGGGGTTGGTATTATTACTCATTGCACTGATTTCCTCTCCAAAGCTTCAGAATATTCTTACAAATAAATTACTGATCTTCCATGGAAAAATCAGCTACAGTTTTTACCTGATTCACTTTATCCTGATAGCCATACTGTTTAAAGTTCAACCTGAAATAAGTTTAGTCTTGGCTTTATCTGCTGTTTTCCTGACTACGCTCATCTTCTCTGCCATTTCTTATTTTCTTGTTGAAAAACCATGCATTCAGGCTGCTAAAAAGTACTTTTCAGGTCAAAAAGGACAATAAAATGCCTACCTTTGCGGTCAAATTTTAAAAGTATGTCAAACGGAATTTATCAAGTACCGGTAGCTATTAATGAACCGGTTTTAAATTACGCTCCCGGAAGTCCGGAAAGAGCTTCGATCAAGGCTGCATTGAAAAAAATGCGGAGTGAAGTCCGGGATATTCCAATGTACATTGACGGAAAAGCTGTCCGCTCTGAAAAGCAGGGGCAGATCCGTCCACCTCACGATCACCAAAGTATCGTTGCAAATTATTCAGTCGGAAATAAATCACATGTTGAAGCTGCGATCAAAGCTGCACTTGCTGCAAGAGCCAATTGGGCAGCTATGGACTGGGAACACCGTGCAAGTATCTTTTTAAAGGCTGCTGAATTGTTAGCAGGACCATATCGTGCGCTGATCAATGCTGCTACAATGGTCGGACAGAGCAAGAGTATTTATCAGGCAGAGATCGATGCTGCATGTGAAATGATCGACTTCCTTCGTTTCAATGTGCAATACATGCGTGAGATCTATACGCAACAGCCGATATCTTCCAAAGGTGTTTACAACAGACTTGAACAACGTCCGCTCGAAGGTTTCGTATTCGCTCTTACTCCATTCAACTTTACTGCTATTAGCGGAAATCTTCCGACTTCTGCTGCTATGATGGGAAATACTGTTGTATGGAAACCTGCAAATACGCAGATCCTTGCTGCCAGTATCCTGATGGAAATATTTATGGAAGCAGGAGTTCCTCCTGGAGTGATCAATCTTGTTTACGTTTCAGGTCCTGATGCCGGAGAGGTAATCTTCAATCATCCTGAATTTGCAGGAATACATTTCACAGGTTCTACAGCTGTCTTCCAGGATATCTGGAAAACAATTGGAAACAATATTCACAAATACAAAAGTTATCCGCGTATCGTTGGTGAAACAGGCGGAAAAGATTTCATCCTCGGACATCCGTCTGCTGATGTTGATGCTTTAATTACCGGATTGACACGTGGTGCCTTCGAATATCAGGGACAAAAATGTTCTGCTGCTTCACGTGCCTACATTCCGAAAAGTTTGTGGCCGAAAGTAAAAGAAGGTTTGATCCGTGATGTGAATTCATTCAAAGTCGGACCGACAGAAGATCTTGGAAATTTCTTCAATGCAGTGATCGATGAAAAATCATTCGACAAACTTGCAAAATACATCGATGATGCTAAAAAGAATCCTGATGTGAATGTAGTTGTCGGTGGAACTTATGATAAATCAAAAGGCTGGTACATTCATCCAACTGTTCTTGAAGTAAAAGATCCGTTCTATGTCACTATGTGTGAAGAATTATTTGGACCGGTTCTTACGATCTATGTTTACGACGACAATAAGTTTGATGAAGTTTTAGAAACAGTTGACAAAACAGGAACCTACGCTTTAACAGGTGCAGTTTTTTCCCAGGATAGATACGCAATTGACAAAGCCATGAAAAAGCTCGTCAACGCAGCCGGTAATTTTTACATCAACGACAAATGTACTGGTGCCGTTGTCGGACAGCAACCTTTCGGTGGTGGTCGTGCAAGCGGAACAAACGACAAAGCCGGTTCGGCTTATAACCTTCTTCGTTGGGTTACTCCGCGTACTATTAAAGAGACTTTTGATCCGGCCAAAGATTACAGGTATCCGTTTTTAAATCCGGAAGTTTAACATTAGTTCAAAGATCAATGTTCAAAGTTGGCTTCGCAGGCACCTACGAAGCCAACTTTGAACATTGAACTTAATAATGAACAAACCCCTGTTACTAACCATTTAGGTACCAAATTGAAATCACACTAACTTCCCCTTACCTTCATTGTCATGAAAGCCCCAAAATACCCTATTCTACAGAAGATCTGGCCATACGTTAACAACCGGTATTTTCTGACTTTTTTCGGTTTTCTGATTTGGCTAAGCTTTTTTGACCGGAATAATTTTATTACAACCTGGACTTACAGTCAAAAACTAAAAACTGTCAAGAAAGAAAAAGTACATTACGAAGAAGGAATTATTCAGTACAAGAATGATCTCAAAAACCTTCAGACAGACAGAAACAATTTAGAAAAATATGCCCGTGAAAAATATCTGATGAAGAAGGATAATGAGGATGTTTTTTTGATTGTGGACAACCAAGAAAATAACTAATAACGAATAACGAATAACGAATATCGAATAACGAATAACGAATAATAACAATCTGCATATTGAAAGTTTTACCTTTAAAGGCAGCAATCATTTTTCATTTCCACTTTCCATGTAAAAAATAAAAAAGTATTTCAAAAAGCAACCACAAAGTAACTTAACGTTATTAGTTATTAGTTATTAGTTATTAGTTATTAGTTATTAGTTATTCGTTAGATTAAAACTCTCCAAACACCTTCCGCATCGCATCCGCTATCTCCCCTAGTGTTGCATAATTCTCAACAGCATCAATAATCGGTGGCATTAAATTACCAGTACCTTTCGCAGTTTCGGAAACGGTTTTCAGACATGCCTGTACTTTCACTTCATCTCTTTCTGCTCTAAGTTTTTTAAGCTTGTCAATTTGCAGTTGCCGGATTGAATCATCAATTGAAAAAACTTTATCAAATGGCGGTTCTTCCATTATGAATTGATTCACACCGATTATGATCCTTGTTTTTTGTTCGATCGATAGCTGATATTCATAGGATGCACGTGCAATTTCATTCTGGATATATTGCGCTTCGATGGCATCAACTGATCCACCCATTGCGTCAATCTTATTAATATAGTCCCACGCTTTGGCTTCCATTTCATCGGTCATTGATTCGATGAAATAAGAACCTGCCAATGGATCAACTGTATCCACTACTCCGCTTTCAAAAGCAATTACTTGCTGTGTACGTAAGGCAATTCTTGCTGCTTCTTCAGTAGGCAGACTGATCGCTTCATCATATCCATTCGTATGGAGAGATTGTGTTCCACCTAATACAGCTGACAATGCTTGCAAAGTAACACGCATGATGTTATTCATTGGTTGCTGTGCTGTCAGTGTAGAACCTCCTGTTTGTGTATGGAAACGTAGCATCATTGAACGCGCATCTTTCGCTCCAAGATCTTTCATGATCTTAGCCCACATTCTTCGTGCAGCTCTGAACTTTGCTACTTCCTGGAAAACATTATTGTGTGCATTGAAGAAAAACGACAAACGTTTTCCAAAAACATCGATATCTAATCCTTTATCGATAGCAGCTTTTACATAAGCTTTTCCATTAGCCAATGTAAATGCAAGTTCCTGAACTGCTGTAGAACCGGCTTCACGAATGTGATAGCCTGAAATTGAAATCGTATTCCATTTCGGAACTTCCTTCGAACAATATTCAAAAATATCTGTAATGATCCGCATTGAAGCCTTCGGAGGATAAATATATGTACCCCGTGCTGCGTATTCTTTTAAAATATCATTTTGAATTGTTCCGGAAATTCTTGTCAGATCGGCGCCTTGCTTTTTTGCAAGTGCAATGTAAAGCGCAAGTAAGATCGATGCAGTCGAATTGATCGTCATCGAAGTGCTGATATTCTCGAGATTGATCCCGTCAAACAAGATCTCCATGTCTTTCAGAGAATCAATTGCCACTCCGGCTTTGCCAACTTCTCCATCTGAGAGTTCATGATCAGAATCGTAGCCGATCTGTGTAGGAAGATCAAAAGCAACCGACAAACCTGTTGTGCCTTGTCCGAGTAAATAGTGATATCGCTTGTTCGATTCTTCAGCTGTACTGAAGCCTGCATACTGTCGCATCGTCCATAATTTGGAACGATACATATCCGGTTGAACTCCTCTGGTAAATGGAAATTCACCGGGCAGGTCTTTGATTCCGGCATGTTCAGTATAAACCTGTTTTATCTCAATACCGCTTTCGGTAACAATCTTTTTTTCTGACACTGAATTTTGTTTTTGCAATCATTCACTAATACTCTTCTGTTATCAGCTGATAAGCCTCTTCGCCTCCGTTTTAAGAAAATCAATTGCCTTCTGCGTAGGTAAATTTTCAAGCCTGAGAACTTGTTCAAACACATTGGAGCTCATTTGAATTCCTGTTGCATTATTACCTACATGATTGAAAGCATTGTTCACGATCCTGATCATATCCTCTTTAGCATTCTTAACTTCATCCCAGGCATTTTCTGAAACATAGATCTGTTGTGACAGGTTATGTTCGAATTCAGCACGGATAGTAGACACCAGATCAGCTTGTAATTGCTGGGCAGACATACCACCGCGATGTACTCTTACCAACACAGAATTTGGTCCTATTCTTTCCAGAAAAAGAACAAGTCTTTCGTATGCCTGAAGTTTCAAAGGAAGGGATTCTTTCTGCTTTGCAGATTTCTCTTCCATCATCCGCATCTGGACATCTTTCTCAATGAACTTTCTTGTCAGACTGCTCTGGGAATCCAGGGCACGTTTAGAGACAAGAAACATTCCCATCAGTACCAGGACCGCAGGAATAAAATAAAGCAACACGTCTGTCATAGTCTTTGTCGTTTCCATATTTATTTTTACCAGGCACGGTATTTAGTTGTATCATCAAACAGGTGTCGGATCATCGTCTGTTCTTTTTTCCCAAATTCCAAATGCCGTCTCTCATAAACCCTGCTGGCTACTTCAATTGCATCTTCCAGTCTGTAAGAAGTGAATCCTTCCGATCCACCCCAGGAAAATGACGGAACGAATTTAGGTGGGAATCCATTACCAAAAATGTTAGCACTCACTCCAACAACAGTACCGGTGTTGAACATCGTATTGATCGAACATTTTGAATGATCCCCCATGATCAGTCCGCAGAACTGCAAGCCGGTATTCACATAATCGTGGTGTTCATAGTTCCATACTTTTACTCTGGAATAATTATTTTTCAGATTTGAATTATTAGTATCAGCACCGAGATTACACCATTCACCTAAAACCGAATTTCCTAAAAACCCGTCGTGAGCTTTATTTGAATAACCAAAGATGACAGAATTACTGATCTCACCTGCAACCTTACAATGAGGTCCTACAGTTGTGGCGCCATAGATCTTTGCACCCATTTTCACTGCTGAATGTTCACATATAGCAAAAGGTCCCCGGATCATTGCACCTTCCATGATCTCTGCCTCTTTACCAACGTAGATGTATCCACCGGAAGCATTCAGGTTTGCACATTCAACAATTGCACCTTCTTCAAGGAAAATATTTTCAGGATTCAATACACGATTCGTAACACTGATCGGTTGTGATTTTCTTCCTTTCGTCAGTAATTCAAAGTCTGCCTTCAACTCTTTTTCATTATGAGAAAATACATCCCATGCGAATACTAATCTCTCAAATTTGGTCTGCACTGTTTTTGGCTGCTCAAAGACAACCTGTGCAATTTCTGAAACCGCCTCCTTTGAAGAAGTCCGTACAGCTATGATGAGATTCTCCTGAATCAATCCTTCTCCAGTTTTCAAAGTTTTGATCTCTGCGATCAGTTCTTCTGTTGGCAAAAGCGACCCATTGATAAAATAATTATCGTCTGAAATTTCAGTGGGAAACATTTCCTGCAAATATGGTTCGGTCAGGAATGAACATTTTGCCGAACACCTTTTCGCCCACTTTTCACTGATCTTCAAAATTCCAATTCTGATATCGGCGATCGGTCTTGTGAATGTCAACGGAAGCATGGTGCTTCTTGTTTTATCATCAAATAAAATAATATTCATCGGGAGTGAAATTAGAGTTCAAAAATAAGATTTGTGGATAATAAAAAAAGGCTTCCTGTATAAACAAGAAGCCTTTTTATGAAATATTTATATAAAGAAGGAATACTTATTTAGTTACTTCTTTCTTTTTTGCATAACGGGTACGGAATTTATCCACACGACCTGCTGTATCGATAAGTTTCATCTTACCGGTATAGAATGGATGCGACATATGGCTGATCTCCAGTTTTACTAGCGGGTATTCGTTGCCGTCTGTCCATTTAACCGTTTCTTTGGTTTCGATAGTTGAACGTGTTATGAATGAGTAGTCGCAAGATGTGTCCTTGAAAACTACTAATCTATAATTCTTTGGATGAATGTCTTTCTTCATGATTAATCAAAATTGAGGGTGCAAAAATAAGCTTTTTTATTGTTTATGCAAATCATTTGACTACTTTTTTAGGTCAATTTCTTGCATTTTCAGGGAATTTCCAGCTTAAAAGTGGACAATTCTCAGGAAAGGTCAAATTTATGATAAATAATGATTAAAAAGACGATTATTCTTGACATTCTGCCATTCCCGTTTTATCTTGAACTCTAATTTGAAAATGGAATGTCGGGTTTAATGAAATCCACGTGGATCAATCGGTTCAGGATTTCTTCTAACATTGTATTTCCCAGGTAACCGGCAAAATCAATCAATTCACTCGCGAAAAAAAAGAACGCAAACAATCACTGTACATTTATTATGAAGGAAGAACTTATCCTCAAGCTCGAAGAGCTTTTGAAGGAAGACGCATCAGACGACACAATCACACGCGCTAATGAGATCAAAAACGATTATCTGAAAGCCTGTGAAACGGTTACGCAAGATCAATTACAAAAATTTTTAGAAGACGGCGGTAACAGCGACGACTTTGAACCAAGGAAGGATCCGCTGGATACCAGGTTCAATGAATTGCTGGTCATATTTTCCGATCGCGATCAGAAACAAAAGAAAGTTCTGCAGAGTGAAACTTCAAGTAAATTAAAAGCGAAAGAAGAAATTGTTGCTAATATTGAAAAGCTCATTGCAGAAGAAGCAAACATTGGAAAAGCTTTTCATGCTTTCAAAGAATTACAGACGAAATGGAATGAGATCGGAAATGTAAGTTCCAAAGAATATAAAAATCTCCAGAGTATCTATCACAGGCATTCACACAATTTCTATTACAATATGAAATTGAGTAAGGATCTGCGTGAACTTGATTTCAAAAGAAACCTGGAGCAGAGAACTCAGTTACTTACAAAAATTGAATCGTTGCTCCCAATGGAATCTATCCGAGGGATCGAAAGAATGATCGCTCTTTACAGAATGGAATGGTCCGAACTTGGTCCTACTCCTCCTGAAACCATAGAACCACTTCGTACAAAATACAGGGAACTCATTGGACAAGTTTATCAGAAAGTCCGTGCTTTCTATCAGGAACGCCAGAAAGACGAAGAAGTACATATCGAAGCAAAAAGAAAATTACTGGAACGTGCTAAAGGTATCGCTGCTGAGAATTTTGAAAATGGCAAGCAATGGCAAACCATGACAGAAACGCTTAACGGTATTCTGGAAGAATGGAAAAAGATCGGTTTCGGCCCTAAGGCTGAAAATGAGAAAGTATGGGAAGATCTCCGTGCAGCAATGAATACGTTTTACAATAAGAAACGTGATTATTTTGCAGGAATTAAAAAAGTACAGAAAGAAGGTCGTGATAAAAAAACTGCAATCATCGAAAAAGCAGAAAAGATCGCTTCCTCTTCACATGAATCTTTTGAAGAAGCAACCAAAGAAATTTTGAACCTCCAACAGGAATGGAAAACAGCCGGACATGTTGAACAGTGGGAAGAAAATAAACTCTGGAAACGCTTCCGTGAAGCATGCGATAAATTCTTTACAGCCAAAAGAGAGAAATTCTCTGAAAGAGATAATGAGCAACTTAAAAATCTACAGCTGAAAGAGGAACTAGTTAAAAAAGTTGAAGCATTTGAACCAACAGGAAGTACAGAAGAAGATCTGGCTACCCTTCGCTCCTTCTCTGAAGAATGGAAAGCAATTTCCTTTGTTCCTTTTAAAGAGAAACAAAGGATCTGGGAAAAGTTCAAGAATATGCTTGACAGCAAGTACGACAAATTAAAACTTGAATCCTCACAAAGACATCTCCTGAAATTTAAAAACAGTGTTGACTCTCTTTCAAATAGCGAAGATTCAGGAAGCATGCTTCGTAAGGAACAAAGTATCATTAAAGAAAAGATCAATAAACTCCAGCAAACCATCAACCAGTACGAAAACAACCTGGGCTTTTTCCGAAATTCAAAAAATATGGGCGGTCTTTTAGCCGAAGTTGAAAGCAACCTCGCACGCGCACGCGATGAAATGGAAATGCTGAAGAAGAAGTTGAAGATGTTTAATGAAGTTCCGGCTAAGTAGAAAAGTCGCATTGATATTACCATTATAGGTTAACAAGGTCAAGGGTCAAAGGTCACGCAGTCTGCCGGTAAGCAGCATGTCCTTTGACCCTTGATCTTTGACGTTTGACCCATTTTCAACCCGTTGCAACCACTTCGCATTTACAAAAAAAAGCCCGCAACACTTAAGCTGCGGGCCTTGGATTAGGGAAAAAAGAAACAACGAACTATTTATTTCTGAAGGGTTACTTTTTTGGAAACTGAAGCTCCATTGACATTTAATTTTAGAATATAGAATCCTGATGCAAGGTCACTTGTATTGATCTCAAAACGATGTGTTCCTGCATTGTATTTATTTTCTACGGATTGCAAAACGATATTTCCTGCAAGTCCAACTAACTGAACCGATACTTCTGCATTTTGCTCTAAGGTAAACTCTGCATTCAATGCTGAAGAGAATGGATTCGGATAAGCTGTTAAATGGATGTTAGATAATTCAAGATCATTCAATCCAGATGTTAATCTGAATGCTACGATCGTATCACAGAAACAAATTGTATCACCCATGATATCAACCTCGCAGATACATACATTATATGAACCCGGAGCAGCATAAGTATACTGAATTGTTCCGGTAGTACCTGCCTGTACTGTTCCGTCACCAAAATCTATTGTAACTACTCCAGATGTTCCACAAGGTGAAATGA
>JBMQEM010000160.1:0-4164 GCA_049363815.1 Bacteroidota bacterium | reverse complement strand
ACTTCCTAAGAGCAATTTCATATGCTCCAGAGTTATCGGTTCAGTTGTTTCTTCTTCTGTGATCTCGACAAGACCTTTCATAGAACTCAACGGGGCTCTCAGGTCATGTGATACGCTGTATACAAAGTGATCAAGTTGTTCATTTGTTTTCTTCAATTCGGAATTTTCTTCTGCTAATGTTTCAAACTGATCATACGTATCACTTATAGAATTCAGCAATTCCATAAATTTATCTGGTATTTCGATTGAATTACCGAAGTGAAAACGAACCTGATTTTGTAATAGTGGGTTTAACATTTGACCGTGTGTTTAATGTGTAATTCTGTATGTAATGCTACTTTCATTTGTGCGATTTAATTATTCGGAATTAAAATGCGGAATTCCGAACCTTTACCCGGAATAGAATTTACATTTATGGTTCCATTCAATTTTTCAACCGATTCTTTAACAATATACAATCCCAATCCTGAACCGTCTGAATTTTCTGATCCGCGGAAAAACATATCGAAAATTTTTTCCTGTAGGTCTTTGCTGATTCCTATTCCATTATCCTTTACGATAATATTCGTTTCTGTATCTGAGGTGTCAACTTTAATACTTACCAATGGATCATCCTTTAATGGATCCTGATATGTAATTGCATTTGAGATCAGATTGTTCAGAATAATATTCAATCTATTCTTATCTGAAAATAACGGATGATTTTCGTCCATTTCCAAATCGATCTTTACTTTGTTCCTGCTATTACTCTGACATTTCAAATTTTCAGTAATGTCTTTCAACAACTCTTTCAGGTCAATTGATTCTCTATTGACTTCCATTCTTGAGTTCCTTGAATAATCCAGTATATCCCGGATAGAAAGATCCAGTTTTTTAATACTCGCTTTTAACATCTGCAAATGTTCCTTTGTTGAAGGTTCATTCGTTTCTTCTTCTGAAATTCCAATGACACCAAGCATCGAAGATAAAGGCGCACGAAGATCGTGTGAAACACTGTAGACGAATTTGTCCAGCTCCATATTCGATTTCATCAACTCAGAGTTTCTGTGCTTGAGTTTTTCTTCGTATTTTTTTCCTTCAGTTATATCTTTAAAGTTAGCTACAATTGCATTGACACCCATTTTATTCAGAAGATTCGTCAAAGTTCCTTCTACCCAAACATATGCACCCCCCTTTTTCATAATTCTGAACACGGGAGATTTTACAGGGACCGAATGACTGTGCATTACTTTTGTGAGAAATTCATTTACAACAGGAAGGTCGTCCTGATGGATTATTTCTTTTACATTTACAGAAATGCATTCTTCATACGTGAATTGAAATTCTTTTAATATTGCCGGACTCACATAAGTAAATTTTCCATTTGCATCGAACATACTTATCATGTCAACATTGTTTTCAATAAGCGAACGGAACTTTAACTCATTTGCAAGTAGTGCTTCATCGGAAAGTTTTCTTTCAGTAACATCAATACTGATGGTCAGATATTGATAGGTCTTACCAAACTCATCGACAAAAGGAACAACAGCGCTATCCACCCAATAAAAACTTCCGTCTTTAGCTTTGTTCTTTACTTCTCCACGCCAGACTTTCCCGGAAGAAATTGTCTGATAAACTGTACTTAGAAAATCTATGGTATGAATATCGGAATTGATGATACTTTGATTTTTTCCTGTAATCTCATCAACTTCAAATTTTGAGATCTTGCAAAAATTACTATTTGCAAAAGTGAATACTCCGTTTTTATCTGTTATAGAAACGATAAGGGATTGATTCAATGCTTTTTTGTAATCAGCAGTTTCTTTCTGACTTCGCATTAATTCAAACTCAGTATGGATCCTTTTAGTAACATCACGCAAAATACCTTCATGATACAATAGAATACCTTTTTCATCAGTTACATACTGACCTCTGTCTTCTACCCAGATTTCCGAACCATCTTTTTTACGTAATCTAAAAACTGCCAGGCCCTGGGTATTATCCTGCAAAACCGCATTGTCACGTTCTGAAGCTTCGAAATATAATTTGGACTTGATATCAATTGACATCAACTCTTCTTTGCTTTCATAACCAAGCATTTTTACAAAAGCAGGATTGACATCAATGAATTTTCCATCCGGAGTACTTTTGTATGCACCGTCGGCCATTTCATCGAAAAGACTTCTGTACTTATTTTCGCTTTCAATAAGTTGATCGAATGAGTCGCTGATCAATCTGAATAATTTCTTAAAATTATCAGGTAAATCCGCATTCTCACCCAAAACTTGCTCAATATGGCTTTGTAAAAATTTGTTCATAGTTATTTGAATAATCAGACCCATTTCCATTTTTTCGCGCATGAAAAAGCAAGAAAAGGTAATTATCTTAAACGACTTCATTTTTAAACTGTTTCCATGCTTATTTGCTAATCGATGTAAATTCTTACAGTTTGAGTTGCAGGTTTTCAGGTTACAGGTTGCAGGGGTTCAAACCTTATAGGCTAAAAACCTCCAACCCACTTCCCATTATCAACTTATTTCATATCTTCGATTTAAATAGCTAACAAAAAGATTTTAATGGAGAATATTTTTAAACGGATAAACCGAAGATTAAAAAAAGAAATTTCCCTTGCTTCGAATAAGATCATCTATTCAATTTTGCCAGCGAAAGTAGAATGCAATTTCTGCCATTATAAAACCGACAAATTTCAGAGTGATGACTGGCATTTATATTCAATTTGTCCTAACTGCCTTTCAAGTGTCAGACATCGTTTACTCTTTGGATCTTTATTCCAACTGAAAAACGGAAAGATGGAGCATACAATAAAAAACAAAGAAGTGCTTCACTTTGCACCAGAAGGATTTATGCAAAAACTTTTTGTTGGGACAACATCAAAATACAAGACTGCAGATTTTTTTGCTGAAGGCTACGATTACTCTAAAATTGATTTCCGCCTGGATATTTCTGACATGCCCGATATCAAAAATGAATCGTATGATTGTATTATAGCATGTGATGTTCTCGAACATGTTCCAAATGATACCGGAGCGATTAAAGAAGCATATCGTATTCTCAGAAAAGGTGGCTACTGCATTTTTACAGTCCCGCAAAAAGATAATCTGAAGATCACTTTCGAAGATCTTTCAGTTGTTGATCCGCATGAACGAATTATAAAATTTGGACAGCTCGATCACTTGAGAATCTACGGCGATGACTTCGTTGATAAAATGAAAGAAAATGGCTTTGAAGTAACAACTGTAGATGCATCCCAGTTTGAAAAAGAAGTCAGAGAACGATTTGTTCTTGCTCCCCCCATTTTATCCGAAAACCCACTTGCAACTAATTACCGCAAAATTTTTTACGGACTGAAAAAGTAAATTAAAAGAAAAAAAAACGGCTGCCTCCAAGAGACAGCCGCTTTTAGTAGTTATTCGATATTAGCTATTCGTTAATAACGGTACATATCATTTTTATACGGACCATTCTTAGCAACGCCTATATAATTAGCTTGCTCATCAGTCAACTCTTCCAGTTCAACACCAACTTTGGCAAGGTGCAAACGTGCAACTTTTTCATCAAGGTGTTTTGGTAGTGTATAAACTTTGTTAGTATAAGCAGCTGTGTTTGTCCACAATTCTAATTGTGCTAATGTCTGGTTCGTGAATGAATTTGACATTACAAATGATGGATGTCCCATTGCACAACCAAGATTTACAAGACGACCTTCAGCAAGGATGATCAGATCTTTGTTACCTACTGTGTATTTATCAACCTGAGGTTTGATCTCCACTTTTGAAGAGCCATGATTTTTGTTCAACCAGGCCATGTCAATCTCATTATCGAAGTGACCAATGTTACAAACGATAGCATTGTGCTTCATCGCCTTGAAATGTTCGCCGGTAATGATGTTACAGTTTCCTGTTGCAGTCACAATGATGTCAGCTTCTTTCACAGCTGTTGCCATCTTTTTAACTTCATAACCTTCCATTGCAGCCTGAAGTGCACAGATCGGATCGATCTCTGTAACGATCACACGAACTTTAGCATCACGTAAAGAATCAGCAGAGCCTTTTCCTACATCACCGAAACCTGCCACAACTGCAACTTTTCCTGCAAGCATTAGATCAGTCGCACGACGGATAGCATCTACAAGAGATTCACGGCAACCATATTTGTTATCGAATT
>JBMQEM010000159.1:0-4166 GCA_049363815.1 Bacteroidota bacterium | reverse complement strand
ATTAGTTATTAGTTATTAGTTATTAGTTATTAGTTATTAGTTATTAGTTATTAGTGAGTAGTACGACTTTCTTTTTACAAACTGTTTACATTAAGCACTCCATTGGTTTGTCCTTTTTTTACAAATCAATGGAGTAGGGTTTAAACTGGATCGTTTTGCTACTTACTACTCATTACTTACTACTTACATTTCACCAAAATAAGCTACCTTTACAGAATGAAAAAGATTCTTCTCATAGGGGTAGCTCTGATTTTTATCTATACTGCCTGTAAAAAAGATTCTTCGGAACCTACTATTGTTTCTGCAGATCTTCAGATCCGTCTAACAGACGCACCGGCAGTTTATGATTCTGTCATGATTGAAATTATTGGTGTGGAAGTACATTCTGATCGCACTAATGGATGGATAAATCTATCGGTTCCTTTTCCCGGACAATATAATTTGCTGCAATATGCAAACGGACTGGATACATTGATTGCTTCTGCTAATCTGCCGACAGGTAATGTTTCACAGATCCGGTTAATATTGGGGTCAAACAATACTGTAACAAAAAATGGAGTTACGTATCCTTTAATAATTCCAAGTGGTTCACAAAGTGGATTGAAATTGCAGATCCATAAAGAAATTATTGGCGGTGTTACGAATATTATCCTGCTCGACTTTGATGCCGGTCGTTCAATAGTAGAGCAGGGAAACGGTGTTTTCCATCTCAAGCCCGTAATTCGTGCCAGCGCAATTGGTGTTGATGGAAGTATTGCAGGTTCTATTTCTCCTGTAGTTCCCGCATTAGCATATGCCTTCTCAGGAACTGATACTTTCACTTCACCTGTAAATGCCAATGGAAACTTTCTTATTGGTAGTGTGCCTGCAGGTACATATACTGTTTGCATTCTTCCTGATACAATTTATCCTTTGACGTGTGTGACAAATGTGTTGGTGAATGTGAATGGACAAACAAATGTTGGTGTGATCACTTTTTAAATGCGATCTGCTTTTAATAGGATGGGTCTGATAGAAAATATCAGCAGATCCTGAGTAATTCAATTGCTTAAATAGCACTGAATTTTATACAGATTTCAATGCTTTCATCCGCCTAAATAATGAATTTTCATTCAAAAAGTTAAAATTTGTGGATATCATAGGTGAAATTTATTTGGTTTTGCTTTTGAATTCAAAAAAAAGTTATAGATTTAGTTTCTGGTTTCCCACAAACCTGAAATTTTTTGAAGAGTTTTTAGTGAATTGATTTCGTGAGTATGACAAAGTGATTTGTTCATTCGCTAAAAAATTATCGAGAATAAATAATTAGACCCTAATAATAATTGTCATTCTTATAATTGAACTTATGAAAAAAAATTCTACTAACCCTAAACGGAATTATTTTGCAATTGCCTTCATTGTATTCCTCTCGCTATTTCTGACAACCGAACGGACTCATGCTACACACATGGCCGGCGCTGATCTGACCTACACTTACATTGGAAACAATCAATACCTGATCACTTATACTTTTTACAGAGATTGTATTGGAATTGATGCACAAACATCTATTAACCTGAACTATGGTTCAGATAGCTGTGGCTTCACCGATAATATAACTTTACTACCGGTTCCCGGAACAGGACAACAAATCACCTTTGTTTGTCCGGGGACATTAACAACTTGCGATGGCGGTACAGCTACAGGAATTCAACGATGGGAATATACCGGTGTTGTAACATTGAATCAAGGTTGTCCTGATTGGAATTTTAATGCAACTGCATGCTGTAGGAATGCAGCGATAACCACATTGACAAATCCGGATGGATATGATATGTTTATTGAAGCAAATCTTAATAATACAATATCGCAAAACAATTCTCCGGTCTTTTCAAACATTCCGATCGCATTTGAGTGTATCGGACAAAACAATTATTACAATCACGGTGCAATTGACGCAGAAGGTGATTCACTTGTGTATGCTTTTATTGCGCCGAGAGATGGCCCAAACGCTCCAGTAAATTACATGCCGGGATATTCAATTGCCAATCCTTTGAGTTCAACACCACCTGTCTCTATCAATCCGGGAACCGGCGACGTATTTATTCATCCAACTGCTTCAGAAGTTTCTGTATTTGCAGTATTGGTTCAGGAATACAGAAATGGTATTCTGATCGGAAGTATTATCAGGGATATTCAGGTATACACTGTACAATGTAACAATGAACTTCCACTTGCTTCAGGAATAAATGGAACAGCAAATTACACAATGAATGTGTGCCTGAATGGTCCGATTTGTTTTGATATATTATCATCGGATCTTGATACTCCTGATTCATTAACAATGACGTGGAACAATGGAATACCGGGAGCAACATTTACATCGACAACAGCGCAACATCCTGTGGGAACTTTCTGCTGGACTCCTGATATCAATGATGTTCGTACACTTCCATACATTTTTACAGTTACCGTTCGAGATAATGCCTGTCCGTCAAACGGAGTTCAGTCATTCTCTTATGCGATCTACCTTTCAAATCTGGCTGCAACAGTAACTACACATGATGTTTCCTGCAATGGCGGACACAACGGTGGTGCATCAATTGCAATGCAGGTTCCGGGCGTGTATGAATACATGTGGACTCCCGGTGAATTCATAACTCCAAGTATCGGTCATCTTACAGCGGGAAATTATACCGTTTTGGCAACGAATGCTGCCGGATGCAGTGGTGCCTATTCTTTCACAATATCTGAACCACCGCCATTGAATGTTTCGGTCACTACCGTTGATGCAACTTGTTCCGGTCAGCCAGGTAGTGCTAGTGCAGTTGTTACAGGAGGAACACCTGCATACACTTATTTATGGCATACAAGTCCACCGACAGGCGGATCATCAATTTCGGGTCTAGTTGCCGGAACATACTCCCTGACACTGACCGATGATAATCAGTGTTCAGTTGAAACAGATTTTATAATTAACGGTGAAAGTGGTTTTACTGCAGAAATGTCAACAACACCTGCTACCTGTAATGCAACAGATGGTACCGCTAGTGTAAGTATAACCGGTGGTAGCGGGGATTTTACTTTCAGTTGGAATCCGTCGGTGAGTACAGATAGCATAGCTACCGGACTTGCAGCTGGAATGTATGATGTATCAATTACAGATAATTTTAGCGGATGTATTGTAAATCTTTCAGGCATTGTCCACAATACTGTAGGAATCGTAGGAACCGTTGTTTCTACATCTAATGCAACTTGCGAAAATGGGGAGGATGGAACAGCAGAAGTTTCCGGCTCTGGAGGCACTGCACCTTATTTTTATAACTGGCAACCGGGTGGAGCAACAACAGCCGTTGTTACGAACTTAAGTCCGGGTGAATATATTGTTGAAGTAGCAGATTATGTTGGTTGTCCTGATTATGTAATTGTAAATATCGGTTTTGATTTCCCGGCACCGGTTGTTGATCTTGGAACTGATACAGTGTTATGTATCGGTTCAAGTATAACGTTACAGGCAGGAGCAGGGTTTGATTCATATTTGTGGTCAGACAATTCTACCTTAAGTGAATTGACAGTAAGTACGGAAGGAATATTTTCCGTTTTAGTTTCAGACGCCAATGGCTGCGAAAACTTCGATGCAATCATGGTTGATACGATCAGTTGTCAATTCGGACCATCATCATATGCTAATGGAATCCGCAGTCGTGTGAATTATCTTTTTCCAAATCCTGCAACCAATGAAATTTCAATTGTAACAGATCCTTCGCTGGACAAAGCAATAGAAATTAAGATCTTCAATTCTAACGGTGAACTGGTTTATGAAGGAATAAAAAGTGAGCGGTCAAGTTTCAAAAAAATAGACATCACTTCATTTGCTTCAGGTCTTTATGTCGTGCATTTAAATTCCGGTGGTGAATTGAAATCACTTTCGTTTATAAAAGAATAAAAAGCTCTCATTATTGAAAATGCAGCTAGAAGAAATACATCTAGCTGCATTTTTTTTCTCTTCATGTGATGATTTTGCCCGTCTCCTTTCATTAGTCAGGACAGAGTCCTGGCTACTTCCCAACAACCAATTTCTCCGCAGAATTCCCACACATTACAAAATAAATTCCGGCACTCCATTCAGAAGTGTTCAATTGAGCAACATCTTTTATTTTCCCGACATACATTATTTTACCGTGAAG
>JBMQEM010000158.1:0-16763 GCA_049363815.1 Bacteroidota bacterium | reverse complement strand
CCATCAAATAATAAATTTTTAAAATAATTTGGATAAATTCTTTCATTGGAGTTCACTAAAAGTTGGCACATTTTCACATCAGTAGGATGAATGTCACACTGTGTTCTTGTGCTGAAAATTAAGTGGACTTGTGTTTAAAAAACTGCATCCACACTCCACACTGAATTTAGTCCCACCACAAACTTATAACTCGTTTCTTCTCCAAACTCTTTTCCAGATTCGCCGGAAACCCATACATCCACCCAACATCCACTTCATCAGGATATAAATTTTCAGTCAGCTTACGGACAAGATCAACAGACATTTGTCCGATGATATAAACTGCGTCTGAATAAAACCAATCCTGCGGGTAATCAGCATCAGCTATGCGGACATAGATATCATCCACTTCCGGATATTCTGCAATCAATTGCAGCACCTGATAAAACTCCTGCGTTGTTGGTTTGTTATATGGAATATTTACACCAATGACTTCCTGATCTTCTATGTCAGTGAAAAATTCGTCGTAGTGTAATGCAAATTCATTTTCCGGATAGCCCGCTTCGTCAAGGCGATCGAGGATTTCATCTTTCAAGTTCATTTGATAGTGCTTTTGTGGATTTTATTTCGGATTTCGGAATGCGGATTTCGGATTAGGCAGCTAACAAGATCTTCTACATTAACTAAACTCAGATTTTGCAATCCTTTTTGATCAATCGTTCGATAAGCAGTAACACAATCCGCAATCCGAATTCCGCAATTATTTCATTTATTAATTTGTTTCAATTCGCTAACCCGTCTCCTATAATTAACAGTTGCCTTAATTTCATTGTAAGTAAATTCCTCGCCAAGTTGTTCTTTGAGCAGCGTTAAACTAACATTCCCGTGCTCCTCAATTTTAGTTTGTATAGTTTGCAGTTTTTCTTTTGTTACAAATTTTAAAACGTTCAATTCTCCGGTGAGGACGAATTGTAAAAGATGGTCGCTGATTGTAGATTCTTTCAGATTTCTTCTGCGTGCTATTTCCTGGATGGACATACCACTTTGATAAAGTTCAAGACTTTGAAGAAATGTTGTGGAGTTGGAAATGGATTTTTTCGGAGCGGAAGCAGATGGAAGAATTTCACTCATGCGGGAGTGGGTACTTGTTCGTCTGCAGAAATCATTGATAGCAGAAATGAATTGCTCGCCATACTTGGTGATCTTCACACTTCCAAATCCTGAAATATGTTCGAGGTGATTCAGCTCTGTTGGAATGTACATACTTAATTCAACAAGCGTTTTATCGGTGAAAATGACATACGAAGGAACATTCTCAACTGATGCAAGCGCAAGACGTAATTTTCGAAGTTCGTCGAAGAGTTCTTTGTTATAATCATTATCCTGAACTTCTTCATACTTGCCTTTGCGTTCTGTACGTGCTGTCTTTTTCGTTTTGAAAGGATGTAATGCAACTTTTGTGTCGTTGAACAAAACATCTTTTCCTTTTGCAGTAATTTTCAAAACAGAATATTCGCCATACTTTTCTATGTAATGCTGATCCTGCAATTGTTTAAAGTAGTGCCGCCATTCTTCAAGAGAAAATTCTGCTCCTTTTCCATAAGTCGGCAGGTATTTATGTTCGTCGTAAATTTTTGCAGTTGCAGAACCTTTCAAAAAGTTGATGACATACAATGCGCCAAATTTTTCTTTCAATCTGACAATTGCCGACAATGCCTTCTGTGCTATGACAGTTGCATCAAATGTTTCTTCTGTTTTTGTATTCAGGCAAATATCACAGTTGCCGCAAGGTGCTTCGAAAGCCTCATCGAAATAATTCAGCAGATATTTTCTGCGACAAGTATATGTAGAACAAAAATCCGCCATGCGTTCCAGTTTCTGCATCATGATCTTCGTTTGTGCAGCACTGGTTTCGTTGAAGGCAAACTTTTTCAATTTCATTAGATCTCCAATACTATAGAATAGCAATGCCTGCGAAGGTAGGCCATCACGTCCTGCACGACCGGTCTCCTGATAATATCCTTCAATATTTTTAGGCATGCTTGTATGCACAACAAAACGCACATTCGATTTATCGATTCCCATTCCAAATGCCGTAGTAGCTACGATGATCTTTGTTTCATCATTCTTGAATTTTTCCTGCCGTTCAGTTCTGGTCTTCGAATCAAGTCCTGCGTGATATGCCTGTGCATTGAATCCTGCTTCATTCAGTTTCTCTGCATAATCCTCTGTATTGGCTCGTGAAAGACAATAAATAATACCTGTCTCATCTTTTCTTGCAGATAAAAATTCTGTTAGTTTACTGAAGTGGTCGTTTTTCTCTTCGATAATATACCGGATGTTTGCCCTGTTGAAGCTGGAGACAAAAACTGCGGGATCATTCAGGTGCAATCGTTCCAGAATATCTCGACGTGTAAGTTCATCTGCTGTTGCTGTCAAAGCAATGACAGGGACGTCCGGAAAGTTTGATTTCAATTTTGACAACGTTAGATAATCGGGACGGAAGTCATGCCCCCAGTGGGAAATACAATGTGCTTCATCAATTGCAAAAAGAGAAATGTTGAGACGTTTGAGAAATTCAAAAAAATCACCGCCGGCATTCAGTCGTTCCGGAGCTATGTATAGTAATTTTATTCCACCTCTGATAATTTCCTGAGTAAGTTGATCCTGTGTAAATGTGTCTTGCGATGAATTCAAAAATGCGGCCTTCACGCCATTCAATCGCAATGCATCGACCTGGTCTTTCATCAAAGCAATGAGTGGAGAAATGACCACAGTAATTCCCGGCAACATTAAAGCAGGTACCTGATAACAAAGTGATTTCCCGCCGCCTGTAGGCATAAGGACAAGGCAATCTTTATTGTCACGGGCAACAGCGTTGACGATATCTTCCTGCATAGGCCGGAATTTCTCGAAGCCGAAGTATTGTTTTAAAATCGATAAAGAATTCATGGTGCGAAAGTAAGGATTTTCGGGCGGGGATTTTTATTGGATATTGGAATTCATACATTTTTTATGGGTAAAAAGAGCGGTTTTTTATTTGGAAGAGTACGGCTTCGATTTTTTTTAAACACAGAGAGCACAAGTTTAACATGGAGAGCATAATAATCGAAATCCCAAATCTCATTGTGAACTCCATGTTCTCCGTATTTTGATTTGAACATGCGAAGCTATATTCCATATTAATCGATTAGAAAACATTATAATGTAGTTTGCTCCATATAATTTTTATACACCAACTATTTTCAAATACTTTGCAATCGTATTTTTAAATGAATAATAAAGATGATCTGGACAATTTTGTTTTTAGTCAGTATTGCCCAAGCGCTTTTTCTGATTTCAGTTTTGCTGATAAGAAAGTCGAACAATAAATTGGGCAGAACATTTTTGATCGCTATGATTTCTACCATGATCCTTGTCAATATGGATTTTCTTATTGTAGCCTCCGGAATTTACAAACAACATGCTGAACTTTTCGGTATTTCTTTTGGAACATTATTTTTATTCGGACCGTTATTTTATTTGTATTCAAAAAGCATTCTTAGCTCAGGATTCAAATGGAAAGGAATTTACCTTTTGCATTTTTTACCTTACATTTTTAAAGTGCTTTTCGCATCATCGTTTCTTTTTTTGCCTAATGAAATTAAAATCTATGTAATAGATGAATTTCTGAATTATAAAAGCGTACTCACAAAAGGAGACCTTATATTAATTTTAGTTCAGATTTTTCATCTTGCAGTGTACTTATTTTTAACGCATAAAATAATCACGCGTAATTCGAATGATTTAAGGAATGAAAGATATCTTATTTCAATGTCTTCGAGAAATTCATGGACGAAATCTTTATTCGTTGCTTTTGTAGCTTTTCTTATATCTTATTCAGGTTGGTGTACAGTTCTGATATTTTCCGGAATTTATATTCCCGCAGCAGATTATACAAATGTGATGATCACTTCCTTCATAGTTTATTTTATAGCATTCAAAGCCGTTCTTCATCCGGAAATAATTGATCCCGGATTTCAGCAGAAATATTCAGCTGTAACTTTATTAAGTGACGAGGAAAATGCAGAGATCATACAGAAACTCAGATTTCTGATGGAAGTTGAAAAAGTATTCCTGGATCCAAGTCTCGATCTCAATTCTCTTGCAAAGAAAATCAATATAAGCTCGCACCAATTGTCAAAGATCATCAACTCGCAATTTGGAAAAACGTTTTTTGAATTTTTGAATTATTACAGAATAGAAGAAGTGAAAGCAAGACTGAACCTTCCCGCATATACAAGCTTTTCAATTTTAGGTATAGCGCTCGATGTAGGTTTCAACAGCAAGTCTGCTTTTAATAATGCTTTTAAAAGATGCACCGGTTTAACCCCTTCTGAGTTTAAAAGAGGTTCTGCTTTATAAGAAAGGTCGATTTAAATGTTCCTTTCCGTCAATTTTGCCGGACTAACACATTAAATCTAACCTAAAATGAAAAAAGTAATTTTACTCTCCACATTATTCATAAGTGTCGGCATCCTACATGTTCATGCACAGTTGTTTTTTAAAGACACGACTTCAACGAATCCAATTGTAACAGATCCGGGAGTTGTACAATATCCGGGCGCTGCATGGATAGATTATGACAACGACGGACGACTTGATCTATTTGCTGTACGAAGAGCGTTGTATCATAATGACGGCAATGGGCAATTCACTGCAATTTTGAATTCAGGGATTACGCTGACTGCAGGACTCGGTACTACATGGGCGGATTATAATAACGACGGCTTTATCGATTGTTTTGTGTCAGGAGCGAATAGTTCAGGCTCATCTCTCTATACAAATAATGGCAATGGAACTTTTACAAGAAATTTAACCGGGCCATTGAATGATAGTTTGCTGATCAAAGGCTGGGGATCTGCATGGGGTGATTTTAATAACGATAGCTATGTTGATCTGGCAATTGCAGCAGCTTTTGGACCGTTTGTAAATATTACTGACAGCAATAAATTATTGCTGAATGATGGAGAAGGATCTTTTGTCAGGATCGATACAACACAGATCACAAATAAGGAAGCTGCTTTTACAGTACCTACATGGTCCGATTTTGACAATGATAATGATCTTGATCTTTTTATCGGAAGCGGTCCGGTAAACGGAACACTCGTGCCGGATAATTTGTATGAAAATTTGTATAATCAGAACGGAGGAAATATTGGCTTTCAACAAATTCTAACTGCACCGCTTGGAACTGAAGGACACGATGGACAAGTATGGAACTGGATAGATTATGACAATGATCAAGACCTTGATGCTTTTGTAACAAACTATCAGGGAGTGTTTCCCGGTGTTGGTCAGCCTAACAACTTATATAGAAATGATAATGGTGTTTTTGTGAAAATGGATTCGGCAAGTGTTGGTTCTATTGTTTCTGATCAGGAACTTTCACTTTCATCGACGTGGGGCGATTTTGACAATGATGGAGATCTGGACTGCATTGTAACAAACAATGCCGGAATAAATTTTTATTACAGAAATGATTATACAGTTGCCACTGGTGCATTTTTTATCAGGGTGATGAATGAACCAATGTGTTTAGTGAACGGTTCACATATCTCAGCACCTGCAGGGGATTTTGATAATGATGGCGATCTTGATGTATTTATTTCAGGGGTAAATGATAAAGCACTTTATATAAATAGTGCATCGGATAGCAGTAATGGATTTCTGAATTTGAAATTGATAGGTACTACTTCCAATAATTCTGCAATAGGTGCAAAGGTTCGTGTAAAATCCCGGTTGAACGGATTTCCTTTCTGGCAAATGCGCGAAGTATCGGCACAAAATACTTTTAACGGAATGAATATGTTGAACGTACATTTTGGTTTTGGTGATTATGTTCCCGGGCAATTTGCAGATACATTGATCATAGAATGGCCTTCAGGGATGGTAAGCGTTTGTATGGGTGTTATGTTGAATGCTTTTTATGAAGTAACCGAAGGGTCTTGCCCGCTTCAGGTAGGAATGCCAATAGTTAATGAAAATAATAAATCAACATTAGAAATATTCCCGAATCCTGTTTTTGCGAATGCAGAAATAAAATATTCTGTTCAGGAAAAAGGTTTTATATCCATAGAGATTCTTGACCAGAATGGGAAGCTGGTATTGCTACCTGTAAACTCAATACAATCAAAAGGAGAACATACTGTGTCATTGGATACCATCGGTTTGGCAGCAGGTTCTTATATCTGTAAATTAAAAACAAGTGGAGATACTATTAGCAAGAAGTTGATCGTAATAAAAAACAGATGATTTCGGAAATGACGGCAATACTCATGAAAGCAGGTATTGCCGTTATTTTTATTCTCTTAAATTTGCCGGTAGATTAAATAAGAGCAAACAACATGCTGAGAATAATACTGATCTACTTACTGTGCTTAATCAATAATTTCATTTTCGAAAAATCATGCTCAGCACAATCATTGGAAGTAATCTGCGAACGCCTATCCCTTTTCAACAAAATAAAAAAAGATGTAGCAGCACAATACTGGCCTGAATTCGGAAGGGATACAAATCAATCGCCATTAATATATGTCACGGACTCTTACAGTTATGTCTTCAATTCTGAACCGGAGTTTATGAAAGATTCAGTGGTGTCTACATTTAAATGTGGGGAAAAGAATTTGAAGAAAATTCGGAATGTTGATGCAAGACAATTTGTAATGGAAAACAGAATGGGTTTCAGTGATCGCACTTCACCATTTTACTACAACCCTGTAATGATGTGCAGCAGTGTAGAGATTATGCTGAAAAACATTCCTGACTTTACAACAACAGAAGAATGGTTTCAACTTGTATTGCATGAATACTTTCATTCGTTTCAATTTCGAAACAAAGCGGTGATCAGCTATCTTGCAGACACGATTAAGTTTTCTGCGGATACACTTACCTATTTTTATCTGAATGATTCACTCTTTAAATATTCTTTACATGAAGAGAACCGGTTTTTACTCGCCGCAATTAAAACTAATTCGCAGGATTCAACAGGATATTATTACAAAAAATTCATTGAAGAAAGAGCATTAAGACGCACATACTTTCGATTGAAATATGAGTACGACATTTCGGCTTACGAAAATTTCTGGGAAAAAATAGAGGGAACTGCAAGATATGTTGAATATTATTGCGGAGATATATTTTATCAATATAATAAATCAAAGATAAAAATTACTGACCCGCTATTTAAAAATTTCTCAGCCTTCAATAAAAAGAATTTTTCTGAAGGCAAACAATTCAAAGCACGCGAAGAAATGATGGCCTATTACTTTTATGTCACCGGATTTAATCTTTGTCGGTTGATGGATAAATTGCAGATAGAGTATAAAAGTGTTTTGTTTAAGAATGGGAGTGTAGCATTGACGGATCTTATACTAAGATAGAGTTTCACTTCCCGATTTGATAGTGTATTGCTTCGATTTTTTCTCAACACAAGAACACTAAGATTAACACATAGTTCACAAGAGTGCACGGCTTATTCCGTGCTCTTATTGTGAACTTGTGTTCTAAGTGTTTTAATATGTTACAGTTTTATTTACAAATCAACTTTCCCGAAAAAACCTTATCTCCATAATTGAACGAAATAAAATAAATTCCTGTTGCAAGTGACCCGAGATCAATTTGAATCGAGTTTTCGTTCAGATGATGAGTTGTTGGTTTGGAGTAAACTTCTTTTCCCAAAAAATCCCTGACGGATAAATTTTCAATTCGTGTAATTTCTTTTTCAAATTTAATCTCAACGTAACGTTCAAATGGATTCGGAGATATTGAAACACCTGAGGTTTCATTGATCTCATGTAAATTCGTGCTCAGATTTCTGATTCTGATGATCATAGAATCTGTTGTACTGTTTTCGCTTGGGTCGGATGCTATCACACGGAAAATGTAATCGCCATCAGCGTATGTTTGCGTGTCAAAAAAGAGTAGGGAGTCAGTTGCATCGATTGTATCGTTGCCGTCGGAGTTGGTTATGATATGATAAAAATCTCTGTCTGTATAATTTCCTGTTGAGAAACAGGTTTGATCAAAGGAGTAAATCGTTCGTAATAATTGATGTATGTACGGACCTGCATTATAATTGTCGTTGAAGAAATTGAATTCGTAAGCAAAAGTGTCAAGCAACATTGTTTGTGGACTTGACAATGGCGATAAACTATATCGTAATTTATTTACATCCACTTTCCATGTAGAATTGATCAGATCGTAAACTTTTGAAATGATCTTGACCTTTCCAAACAAACTGTCCGGAGTCAAATAGATGTCCAGGGAATCACGGAATGCAAAGGCGTCATTTCCGATAGTCTTTTCAAAAACCGGTGGCATGCTGTCGAAAAAATTTGTCATGTATGATAGCGGATTGTCATACGTCCACCAGCCGCCATTCCAGGTAAATCCTTCGTCATAGATCCGGGCAAAATGGCAATGAACAAAACCGGTAACCGGAAAATCAACCAAGTGTCCTATAACTGCACCCTCTGCAACAGAATCACCAACAACATATGGTATACTTGTTTCTTCAAGATGAGCATATAAATAACCGGTCGATGAGTCCGGTATATTTTCATTTCCTATTGCAATTCTCCAGTGAAATTCTGCACTGGTTGTCAGGATCGCTTTTACAAATCCCGGTTTTACGGAATAGACATCCTGCATGAAAACACCCATCAGGTCAACTCCCGGATGCGGATAGATACTTGCGCCCATTGAGTAATCCTGGATCTCATCATAACTGTTCCCCACAGGCTGATAAACTGTATCCTGATAGAAATTTATCGGATTGCGGATCTGCTCTCCGGGTAACGTAGTAATGCGATCAACGGTATGATAAGAATTGATGGCTGAATGTTTCAGAGGATAAATAACTTTTTCATCCGTGTTAAATGATTTCAGGTCAGTTGTAAAATAAGAATTGAATTCAAAATGGTCAGAAAATACTTTTTTCGTACTCATGAAGAATTTATCATCAATTATTTCCATATCGAAAATGGTTTCCGCTGTTCCGGAAAATATTCTGAGAAGAGAATTTTCTTCTGCTAACAGTATTTCATTTCTTGTTGCTATCAGTAATTTATTATGATAGAAGAGGAGGCGGTTTACGTTTTTTTCAATTCTTATTTCGTTACCATTGAAATGTACAGATCCGTTTTTCTCATTATAATATGCAAATGAATTTTCTCCGGAAAAAGTAAAAATATTAGAACCCTGAATTTCAGTTACTGTACCGTTGCTCAGGTCGACCCACTGAATGGAACGGGTATCGTGAAAGGCGGCAAATTTTCTGTCAGGAGATAAAGTAAAGTTGATCGTTTGCCTGAATGATATTTTTGTGATCAGAATTCCCCTTTGGTCGTAGAGTTGAATTACACTCAAGGCATCGTCGTCATTCGACATTATTGTAAGATGTCCAAAGTGCGTACTGAGCTTTGTAAGCCCCGTTGTGGAGATTGAATTTAGGTTGCCTGAATTATTATCTGTTTCAAAAGTATCATGAGTAAAAGATTTGTTAATAAGATGCCCGGCGAAATTCAGATGCTGGGCTGAAATCATTTCTGAAATTAAAAAGATGGTGATGAAAATTAATTTTCTCATTGATTTTATGTGATTCAGGTTTTCTTGATACTTCTTGATATTTTTAATGTGTGATACCATCTATTTGTGATGCCCTTTTGGTTTTCCCTGAAATATTTTCAAGGATATAAAAGCTATCCTATAAGTTATCAATTTAAGATTACTCGCAGTTCTGAGCTAAAGTAAATATTCCATCTTGAATTTTAGAAAGGTAGCCCGATTTTTTGGTCAACAGATGATTATCAAATGCAATCGTGTATTAAATACCGGAAATTGTATATTTGACAAGCTCCGGCAATAACGGAGACAAAAAATATGGGCTCCGATCGATTGAAAGACAACGTTTCAATTTTAAGTTATTTGCTGGTAATCGCAATGATAAGTTTTCCAATACTGGGGTACTTGTCTGTATTGCCGATCCGTGATTTCGACGAAGCACGAAATGCATTGAATGCCCTGGAGATGGTAAAAAACGGTGATCTGATCGTAACGCATTTTGAAGGGAAACCGGATATGTGGAATACAAAGCCACCATTGATGATCTGGATCCAGGTTGTTTGTATCAGGATATTCGGACCAGGAGAATTTGCAGTCAGATTGCCTTCAGCAATAGCCGCTTTGTTGACGTGTATATTTATCCTTTTTTTATGCGCCCGGTATTTTAAGAATACTGTTTTCGGAATGATCTGGGTACTTGTTTTAGTAACCTCAAATGGTTTTGTGAATTTTCATTCATCAAGAACCGGCGACTACGATGCTTTGCTGACGCTCTTTATTTGCGTGTACAGTTTTGCATGGTTTGTATATCTGGAAACCTCAAACGGAAGATATTTAACATACTTTTTTCTCGCGCTTACATTAAGCATATTGACAAAGGGCATTGCAGGGTTGTTTTTTATCCCGGGACTCTTTCTGTATACTTTGTTAAAGAAAAAAATTCTTGCTGTTGTGCTGAACCGGAAAATATATGCCGGACTTTTTATCAGTATCGGTACCGTTCTCGCATATTATTTTCTCCGCGAAAATGCCAACCCCGGATACATCAAAGCTGTTTGGGAGAATGAATTAGGAGGCCGTTACATGACAGTCATAGAAAATAACCAGGGTGGCTTCTGGTTTTATTTTAATAATCTGATTTCATCACGACTTGAATTCTGGTATTTACTCTTGCCTCTGGGAATAGTGGCAGGAGTCTTATCAAAAGATGAAAAGATGAAACGAGTTGCATTTTTTGCAACCGTAATTTCAGCAACATTTATTTTAATTATTTCCTCCGCTAAAACGAAATGTTACTGGTATGATCTTCCTTTATTTCCTTTTCTGGCAATGCTGGTTTCAATTCCATTGGTAATTATTCTGACATTAAAACCTAAAAACGGTTTTGAAAAATATAAAACAGTATTTCGTATTCTGGGAATTGCAATTGTGGTTTTATTATTTTACGAACCTGCAAGAAAGACACTTGGTAGAACCATTAACCCAAAGGAGGAAACCTGGGACATTAAAAAATATGAAGTAGGGCATTTATTGCAGGATGCAGTGAAGGGAAAAGCTGATCTCGGAAATTATTTTTTATTACACGAAGGTTATTCAGGACAAAATTTATTTTATATAAAATTACTGAACGAAAAGGGAGTTAGGATTGCTTTGGGTGAAATTGATTCTCTTTCAATCGGCGACAGCGTATTGGTTCATCAGAAATTGGTCTTGGGAAGGCTGGAAAAGAAATTTGAAATGCAAAAGCTTTTCACCAGAAACAATGTTGAAGGATATCAGATCGAAGGGATTATAGAATAGCTGAAAATTTTCCAAGTTCGTCTGCAAGTTTTCTGTCATTCGACAACCTTGGAACTTTATTTTGACCACCCAGTTTACCCAGTGAGCGCATATAAGAAATAAATGCGTCCTTCCGGAGATGTCTGATCTTTAACGGTTGTAAAATATTTCCTGAAATCAGGTCTTTGTAATATATGTTTTGTCGTTGTAAACTGTCATCGATAGCTGCTGCAAATTTATCCATATTATCAGGCAGCTTTGCAAATTCTATGAACCATTCATGATAAGGCAAGCCGGTTTCGGGATTTACCTGTGGAGCAACAGTGAATTCAACGATCTCTGCATGCTGTTGCTGTGCTGCATGCATCAAGGCTTTTTCTACTTCTTCAGTTATAACATGTTCGCCGAATGCGGAAATAAAATGTTTGATACGACCGGTAACAAGGATCTTGTATGGATCTTTAGAAACAAATTTTACCGTGTCACCGAGACTATAACCCCAGAGTCCTGCATTTGTATTCAGGATGATCGCATAGTTAACTCCAAGTTCAACATCTTTCAGTGAAATGCGGGTCGGATTGGTATTCCAGTATTCATTAGCTGGAATGAACTCATAAAAAATTCCGGAATTTACCATCAGCAATAACGATGGATCGTTTTGTTTATCCTGATATGCTATAAAACCTTCGCTTGCGGGGTATAATTCTATGCTATCAACTTTTTTACCAATGCTCTGCTCAAGTTTGTTGCGATAGGGTTCGTAATTGACACCACCATAAATGAACAAGTCGAAATCGGGAAAAATATCTTTGATCTTTTTCCCAGTACGCTCAGTGAGTTTATCGAAATACATCTGAACCCATGGCGGAATACCGGAAATGAGAGTCATGTTCTGGTTCACGGTTTCGTCGACAATAGCATCTATTTTCTTTTCCCAGTCTTCAATACAATTCGTTGCATAAGTAGGCAATTGATTTCTGCGGAGGTACGATGGTACATGATGGTTAACAATTCCTGAAAGACGTCCAACAGGAATTCCATTGATGGTTTCCAGGGCAGGACTACCCGATACAAAGATCAGCTTGCCATTGAGGAATTTCGCTTTGCCGGTTTCGTGAATGTAGCTCAACAATGCATTCCGTGTTGAATTGATATGATTTGGAATCGATGCACGTGTTAGCGGTATATACTTTACACCGGAAGTAGTGCCGGAAGTTTTGGAAAGATAAAGTGGTTTGCCCGGCCAGAGTACGTTCTCTTCGCCTTTTTTTATCCGCTCAATATAGGTTTTGAAATCTTCGTAATCACGGATTGGAACTTGTTCCCGGAACGACTCATATGACTTCACAGAAGAAAGCCAGTGATCTTTTCCAAAAGATGTTGTTTTACTTCCAGTCAGCAATTGTTCAAAGATCCTCTTCTGCATTAATGCAGCATTTTTCGACCACATCATGGTTTGCTTCGTCATGTACGATGCAAGCGGTTTACTGAGAAGTGGAAGAAATGCCATAATGAGAATGAAAATTAAAACGCTACAAATTGCATAGGATCAATTGGAGTGCCGTTGAACCATAATTCAAAATGCAGGTGTGGACCTTGACTAAGTTCGCCCGAATTTCCGATAATTGCAACTACGTCACCGGCTTTTACAAAATCCCCGGCTTTTTTCAGCAGCGCAGAATTATGTTTATATAGCGAGAAAAGGTTGTTCGAATGTTGAATGCCTAAAACATATCCGGTTTCAGAAGTGAAATTTGCAAATACTACTGTTCCGTCCAGCGTAGCTTTTATCGGTTCATTCGAATTTGAAACAACATCAATTGCATAGTGTTTTGTTACCGGATCAAACCGGTTCGTAACCGTTCCCTTCAATGGCGGGAAAAACAAAAAGCTTCGGATACTATTCCGGATAGAAGCAGAGCCTTCTGTTAATGAATAAGCATCCTGCGTTTCAATCTGCTTACGTAATTCTTCGTCTGATTGCGAACGATTCAGATGATGAATCGTATCGTATTTCGTTGCTCCTTCTTTCTGTTTTGCTGTATCGCCAGTTGGTAATGTACCATTGATCACATTCCGGATATTTTCAATGTATGCATTTCTGTTGTCGATCTCAGCCTGAAGAGAATCCGTTTTCATGACCATGTTAAATACATGCCGCTGCGTTTTCAGGTCTGCGTAACCCGGAATGTATTCCCGTAATCCTGTAAAAGCGATAATAAAAGTTGTGATCGTAATCAGTAAGATGATGGCAATTCCAGTTGCAACAAAAACCTTCAGCGGTCGCAAATTAAAAGAAGCCTTTTCTTCAAATGTTTCATCGTTCATAATGACCAATCGAAACTTGCCTCTTAGCTTTCGGATGTATTTTAAATCTCGGAACTTCATTTTTTCGGAAGGTGCAAGCTACTTTTTTTTCGTGTATTTAAAGAACGACCACTTCAAATGGTGAGCGCTAAGTAGTATGTGGTAAGATGTATTGCAAAAGTCTTGAAATGAATGATTCTTTTAAATCTACTCCTTTGAGTTTTAAATCTCACATTACAAGCAGCTTACAAACTGATTTGTTAAGAAAACGATCTTAATGCCTCTGGAGATTTAGCGGATTTAAGCTGTGTTTTGCTACCCGCCAAATACTACTCACCACTCACTATATTCCATTGGAATTTTAAAATATTTTCGCAAATTTGCAGTTATACCACTTTCCAATGATCTCCAGTAATCTTTTTCGTCGAACAGCAAGGTTTGGCCTTGTAGCTCTGTTGCCGCTGGCAATGGCCTGGACATCGTGTTCGAATACTAAGGATACATTGATTACCAGGACGTTCCATAATTTAAGTGCCCATTATAATGGGTATTATAATGCCGGATTAAAGCTGGAGGAAGCACAGGACAAATTAGCCGAATCACATCCCGATCATTACGACCGGATTTTAACAGTTTTCCAATATGCCGATGCCACAAAAGCAAAGGCCGTTTATCCGCAATTGGAAGATGCTATGAAACGGACCCGGACTGTTATCGAACGCCATACCATTATTGATAAGCGTGGAAATGAAAAACCGGATTCTGAGAAATGGATAGATGACAATCATTTGTTGTATGGGAAATGCCAGTTTTTTAAACACGACTACTTCGAAGCGATCGAAACTTTTAAATATGTTGAGTCGACTTACAGAAAAGAAGCCGGTCGTCATTTAGGTTCATTGTGGCTTGCAAAGACCTATCTTGAGTTAACGCAATTACGTGAGGCAGAAGAGAAGCTTGACTTTGTCAGGAATCAGGGTGATTTTCCGAAAAACAGTAAATGGGAACTTGAAGCAACCAATGCTGATTTTTATTTACAGACAAAAAATTATGATAAAGCAATAGAGCATTTAACACGTGCTGCAGCGTTGGTAAAAAAACGAGACACAAAGATACGCTGGTTATTCATACTGGCACAGTTACATCAGCAAAAAGGAAATTTTTCTCAGGCTTTTGATCTCTATACAAAAGTGATCAAGATGAATCCGAAGTACGAAGTTGGTTTCAATGCCCGCCTGAATCGTGCGCGTTGTTCAGATGGTACTTCCGGAAATAATCTGACGGTTCGAAAAGAACTTGAAAAAATGAAAACGGATCCGAAGAATAAAGATTACCTGGATCAGATCTATTATGCTTTGGCAGGATTGGAAAAGAATGAAGGGAATGAAGCCGGTCAAATTGAGAACCTGAATTTATCGATCCGTTCAAGTATGGCAAATGTGAATCAGAAAGCATTGTCGTATCTTGAATTGGGGAAAATTGCCTTTGCAAAAAGAGAGTATCGCTCTGCACAGGCATATTATGATAGTACAACATCTACGCTCACCAACGATTATCCTGATTACACAGAGATCCTGAACAGAAGGAACAGTCTGACTAAACTCGTGAAAAATTTAAAGGTCATCGAGAATGAAGACAGTCTTCAGACGCTTGCAAGATTATCTCCAGAGGAAAGACAACGCATGGTTGATCAGGTGTTGGTAAACGAAGCTGCCGAACGTAAGCGCATTGAAGAAGAACGTCAGGCAAATCGGATCTTTCAGCAATCAGATCCAAAGAAGATCAATCAAATGAATCGTGAGACAGGTTCGAGCTGGTATTTTTATAATATCCAGTCTGTGGATTTGGGAATGAATGAATTTGTGAAAAAATTCGGGGATAGAAAATTAGAGGATAACTGGAGACGAAGCAACAAACAAACTACTGGAATCGTTGAGGAAAATCCTGAACTGGAACAAATTGAAGAAACTTCAAAAGAAGATACGCTGGGAGCTGTTGCAAGTGCAGAAAAAAGAAAAAGCGACATGCTGAAAAGCATACCGGCAGATGCAGATGCAATTGAAAAGTCAACGACGAAGATCATTGAAGCATATTATAATGTTGGATTGATCTATCGTGAACAGCTGAATGATCCGGCTGCTGCTGCCGAAGCATTTGAAACGTTGATCAAAAGATTCCCGGAGAGTAAGTATAAGCTGCAATGTTATTATCAGTTGTACCGTATCTATGCAGGAAGCTTCGGTTCCAATTCGGTTTCAGGTGCTACTGCTATCAATAAAGAGCGTTCGGAATATTTCAAGAATATTATCCTGTCGCAATACGGAGATACTGAATATGCAGAGATCATCCGCAATCCGAATTATGCTTTGGAAAAAGCTAATCGTAAAACAGAGCTTGAATTGTTCTATGAAGAGACCTATAGAAAATATCTCAATGGAGAATATCAGGCAGTGATTCAGAGAAAAGCACAGGCTGATTCGCAATTTCCGAAAAGTATTCTAACACCTCAGTTTGAATTACTCAAAGCGCTTGCAATAGGTAAAACACAGCCGCTTCCAACCTTTGAAGCATCTTTGCAGGAAGTGATAAGAAATAATTCAGAGCATCCTGTAAAAGACCGGGCACAGGAAATTCTTGATGCTATTCATGCCAAAGGAAATGTTACCATGCCACAACCAACCGGACCGGTAACTGATCCAAAACCTGTTGATGTTGCTATCAGTGCTTTTGACTACAAACCGGATACAACACATTTTGTGGTAGTGATTTTCCAGAACATCGGCGGAGCACTGGACCCTGTAAGGTTCAAGACTAAATTGTCTAACTACAATTCTGCAAACTTTGCGTCCAAGGCAATTGAGGTGCAGGATCTGCTGTTCGGCCCACGAAATAAAATTTTTATACTTCGTTCATTTAAGAATAAAGCAGAAGCGTTGAGTTACAACACTACACTTTTTGACAATGATGATGTTTACGGAAGTGTAAGTACAGATGAGTATCATCAATATGTGATCTCATCCAATAATCTGGCTGCATTGATCAGTCAGGCAAAGGTTGATGAGTACGAAGATTTTTACAGGAATTTTTACAAATAA
>JBMQEM010000157.1:0-4176 GCA_049363815.1 Bacteroidota bacterium | reverse complement strand
CGAGCCTCAGTTGTCGGTTTGGATACCAGCCGCCGTGGCGAATCCATTGGCCTAAGTAAAAGCTCAGCCGGGGCAAGAGGTACCCCTTCACGCTCTTGTCGGATTCCTTTTCGAGGACGTTCTGGATTTCAAGCGCGAGTTCGCGGCTCAGTTCTTCGTCGGCGTCGATGTTGAGAACCCAATCGTAAGTGGTTTGATTTTGCGCGAAATTTTTCTGTTGTCCGTAACCTGGCCAGGGGTTTTCCAAAACTCGAGCCCCCAGGTCACGGGCAATTTCTTTTGTACGGTCCTGGCTTCCCGAATCCACGACGAGAACTTCTTGCGCCAAACCCTTAACGCTTTGAATAGCGCGCGCGATATTCTTCTCCTCGTTTAAGGTAATGATTGTGACGCTTAGGGGAGGGCGCAGCATACCAAAAAAGGTAGCATAAACCCCTGATTTTTGGGAGAAACGTTTCATATGAGAGTCGCGGTTATCGGTACGGGATATGTCGGGTTGGTCGCTGGCGCGTGTTTCGCGGATACGGGAAACGACGTCGTCTGTGTGGATATCGACGCTGGAAAAGTTGAACGCCTGAAAAAAGGCGAAATCCCGATTTATGAACCGGGTCTGGATGGTTTGGTTCGCCGAGGCATCGAGAAACACCATCTCCAATTTACGACTTCTTATGCGGACGCTGTTTCGAAAAGCGACATCATTTTTCTAGCAGTTCAAACGCCACCTCTTCCGAGTGGAGAACCGGACACGCAATATTTGAAGTTAGCCGCCGAATCCGTTGGCGCGCACATGAATGGCTACAAGATCATCGTGAATAAATCGACTGTACCGATAGGTTCACATCTCGTTGTTCGCGATTGGATCGCGTCCAAAACAAAGCACCCGTTTGATGTGGCAAGCAATCCCGAATTCCTGAAAGAAGGAACCGCCGTCGACGATTTCCTTCATCCCGATCGCGTTGTAATCGGAACGGAGAACGAAGAAGTTTTTCATAAAATGTCGGATCTCTACGGACCGTTCGTTCGACAAGGAAATCCGATCGTACATATGGACACAGTGGCATACGCAAATTCAAAGAACTCCTGTTGCATGGCAGATCAAAAATGGTGTTCAGCAATTTGTCAATGTACAGTATGTTTTGCTGAATGATTCGACATTTGGTTTTACGGCAACAAATGGTTATGACCAACATTATGATCTGATAATTGATCCATTGTTTCAAATGGCATGGGCATCATATACTAACATTCCCGGAGGTGGAAATAATATCAATTATTGTTTTGCAAATGAAATGGATAATGCAGGCAATGTTTATCTCACCGGAATTGTAGATGGAACTTTTCCAATTACTCCCGGAGCATACTCAGGCCCCGGAAATGTTTATCCTGAAATATTTGTAGCTAAGTTTTCCAGCGATGGAACAACCATGATCTATGGAACTTACCTGCCGGGTAGTTCATCTGAGTTCGGAGCAGATATAGCGGTTGATGCATTGGGACGTGCATATGTAACCGGAGTCGTCGATCTCAACATTACCGGTATTACAAATTTTCCGTCTACACCAAATGCATATCAACCTGTCCATAACAGTGGCTCTGATGCTTTCCTAACTGTTTTGAATCCTACCGGAACAGGATTGATCTATTCAACTTTCTTAGGTGGTTCCAATAGTGAATCAGGTTATGGAATTGCATTGGGTGGAAATGGAACTGCCTATATAACAGGTTATACTTCGATTGGAAATTTTCCGGTCGTAGCATCACAGAGTTTGCCGTCAGGAGACAATGATGTATTTGTTGCAAAATTTGATATCAATCAATCGGGAAGCAGTAGCTTGATCTATTCTGCCAGAATAGGTGGTGGACCATTTACTTATTGTAAAGGCAGAAGTATTGTAGTCAATTCTCAAGGGAATGCTTTTATTACAGGAACTGTTTACACAAGTTCTTCGACATTACTTTATCCAACATCTCCCGGAGCCTATAATAATGTTTTTAATGGAGGGATGGATGGTACTATGGTTTTCGTCACAAAGTTGTCTTCTACAACTCCGGTGTATATAGAATACTCAACTTTCATCGGACCCGGTACAGGAAATGCGATTGCAGTGGACCCGGCTACCAACGAAGCTTACGTAGCTGGAACTACAAATACGACCTCTTTCCCTGTAACACAGGGTGCATTGCAAACTGTCCATGACCTGCAGGCGGATGCTTTTGCTTTAAAGTTAAATGCTAATGGTTCGGCTTTGCAATATTCAACATTTCTTGGTGGACCGATGTCTGATATTGGAACAGGTTTGGCTTTGAACAGTGCAGGCGAAGCCTACATTTCCGGTATTGCACAAGATCAGTTCCCAACTTCACCGGGTTCTTTTCAGCCAAACAATGCTGGAACGTATGATTTTTTTGTTGTTAACCTGAATTCTAACGGCAATGGATATGGCTGTGGAGGTTCAACATATGTCGGTGGAAGTGATGCTGACTATTCCGGAAGTTTTTATGATTACCCTTCACCAAAAGTTTCTATCATGGATAATGGAGGTGTGAACGATACGATCCTGGTGAGTTCAACCACGCATTCACAAGACTTTCCTACAACTCCGGGTAGCTATGGCCCTGTGAAAATAAATGGAATTGCTGATCAACCGGTATTTTTCAAGCTAACCTGCTTTTCTCCGGGAGCATTACCTGATGGTGATATCACCAGTACAGATGTATCCTTGTGTGATAATGGTACCATTGATTTTTCCGATCAGTCGTTGAACAATCCAACTGCATGGACATGGTATTTCCCCGGTGCTGTACCTTCTACTTCAACCTTACAAAATCCTATGGGCGTGACGTATTCAAATCAAGGTTCATTTGATGTTATACTTGTTGCCTGCAATTCATTTGGATGCGACTCGACGGTTTTTCCGGATTACATCTCTATGTATCCCGGTCCGGGAATACCATTTTTAATTACATCAGGTGATACGATCATTTCCACTCCGGCTTACTCTTATCAATGGTACAATAACGGAATTCCAATTCCTGGAGATACAAATCAATATTTTGTTCCAACACAGGATGGTGTTTATTATGTAGAGGTCACTGATTCACTGGGATGTTCTGCAATCTCAAAATCTGCGACGATCACAGCTGTGGAAGAATTCTCTGAAACAGATCCTACGGTTACGATTTATCCGAATCCTGTTTCAGATCACTCTGTTATTCTGGTCAGATCCAATGGAGCCGGTTTTATTAAATTGCATTTGTTTGATGTAGCAGGAAAATTCGTCAGGAAGATCTATGAAGGAGAACTGAAGAGTAATGTTTCAGAGATTGAATTTGATGAAGTCGGGCTGGGCAAAGGAATTTACTTTCTCGAAATAGTAAGTGGGAAAAACACAGGCAGAATAAAAGTACTTATTGACTGAGGGTTCACAGAAATTTAAATTTTCGTAAACAGAATTATATTCAAGAACCGGGGAACATCACTTGAAAAAGCAGTTTGCTTTTGAACTATATCGATGCATTTTTAACTCCAATTGCAGCGATCTTATGCAAGTGTTTTTCGCTGACTACTTTTCTTAAACCGTCAAGATGTCTCTGGCCATGAAGATCGCTGCCGATAAAGTCAATCATATTGAGATCGATCATTTTTTCAGCGATTGCTTTTGCGCCACCACCATAATAACCGGTGAGTGAATTGGTATTCATTTGTAACAAGGCTCCTGTTTCTTTTATCCTTTGAAATTCCTCAAACTTATTATACCAGAAAGGATAGCGTTCAGGATGTGCAAGAACGGGAATGTAACCGGCAACAATGATCTCGAAAATGATACTGTGCAAATTGTCCGGTGGATTGATATATGATATTTCGAATAAAAGATATTTGTCTTTGATTGCAATGATATCTTTTTGCTTGAGTTTTGGAAGAAAGCCTTCGTCCAGATAATATTCCGCAGCGGCATCGATCTCGACATTGATATTTTGTTTCTGTAGTTCTTTTCTGACTACATCAAGCCCGGATCTGATAATGTCAGGAGTGTTTTTGTAATAATCACTCATGATGTGTGGGGTAGTGATGATCCTCTTAATTCCCAGATCAACCATTCCCTGAATCATTTCTATTGATTCAGATATTGATTGTACCCCATCGTCAATTCCGGGAATCAGATGACTATGAATGTC
>JBMQEM010000156.1:0-17091 GCA_049363815.1 Bacteroidota bacterium | reverse complement strand
ATCGTAAGGCGACAACTCCACTTTTACTTTATCACCGGGAAGAATTTTTATATAATTCATTCTCATTTTTCCCGAGATGTGAGCGATGATCTCGTGACCATTTTCCAGTTCGACTCTGAACATTGCATTTGACAATGCTTCAGTGATCGTTCCGTCCTGCTCTATGTTTGCTTGTTTTGCCACTCTCAGTTGGTAACTTTTGTATTTATGTTATTCTTTAATGCTTCTTCAATAAATTCGAATGAGCTGAGTACATCTGCAGTGCTTTTTCCTATTGCCACGGTATGTTCAAAGTGGGCTGAAGGCTTTCTGTCCGCAGTGCGGATCGTCCAGCCATCTTTTTCATGAACTACTGCTTTCGTACCCATGTTGATCATCGGTTCGATGGCAATAACTAAACCCTCCTTCAGGACTAATCCTGTTCCACGTTTTCCGTAATTGGGAACTTCCGGTTTTTCGTGAAGATGGCGGCCGATACCATGACCAACTAATTCACGAACCACTGAGAAGCCGTGTGATTCTGCATATTCCTGAATTGCTGAACTGACATCACCAAGCCGGTTACCGACAATGGCTTTCTCAATTCCTTTTAACAATGACTCACGTGTTATTTTTAATAACTGTGCGCTTTCTTCTGCAATTTCACCGACAGCAAATGTATATGCTGAATCTCCGTAAAATCCGTTTTTAAGAACACCGCAATCCACTGAACAAACATCACCTTCTTTCAATACATCCATATTAGGGATGCCATGAACGACCTGCGCATTCATTGAGATACAAAGTGAATTCGGGAATCCATTGTAATTCAAAAATGCCGGTGTCGCCTGGTGATCACGGATAAATTCTTCCGCAATACGATCCAGCTCCAGAGTGGTAATGCCCGGTCTGATAGCTTTCGCTACTTCAGCAAGGGTTTTGGCAACAAGCAAAGAACTTTCTCTTACTAATTCAATCTCTTCTTTCGTTTTATAAAATAGCATCGGTAATTGATGTTACATTATTAAACAGCCGAAGCGGCTTGTGTACTTCTTCCTTTGATCCTTCCGGTCTTCATCAATCCATCGTAATGACGCATCAATAAATGACTTTCGATCTGTTGTAATGTATCTAATACAACACCCACAAGGATCAGCAAGGAAGTTCCACCGTAGAAGTGAGCGAAGTTGTTGTTAATATTCATCAATAGTGCAAACGTTGGAAGGATAGCGATGATCGCAAGGAAGATCGATCCGGGTAACGTTATGCGTGAGATTACATCGTCAATGAATTCAGATGTACTTCTTCCTGGTTTGATTCCGGGAATGAATCCGTTATTCTTTTTCATATCATCAGCCATCTGATTTGCATTTACTGCAATTGCAGTATAGAAATAAGTGAACAGGATGATCAGTGTAGCGAATACGAAATTATACCAGAAGGATGTGAAGTTTCCGAATGTTGCAAGAATGCCTTGTGAAGCAGCTGCATCAGGGAAAAACTGAGCGATCGTTGCCGGGATGAACATGATCGCCTGAGCGAAAATGATCGGCATAACACCGGCAGCGTTTACTTTAAGAGGGATATACTGACGTACTCCACCATATTGTTTGTTTCCAACGATCTTCTTCGCAAAGTTGACCGGAATTCTCCTGGTTCCCTGTACGAGCAGGATAGTGAAAGCGATGACTGCACCTAGGGCGACAAGTTCTAAAAGAAGAACAACCATACCACCATTTGAATTCGCACGTGAAAGTACTTCGTCACGGAACGATTGCGGCAGGCGGGCAATGATACCCACCATGATGATAAGTGAGATACCGTTTCCTAATCCTTTATCCGTGATGCGTTCACCCAGCCACATTACGAAGATGGTACCGGCAACAAGGATAACGATTGATGTGAACCAGAATGTGAATGGAGAAACCAGTTCAGGATTAGTAACTGAGATGATTGCATTCGGAACCTGTGAACGAAGATTCACAATGTATCCCGGAGCCTGGAAAGCAGTGATGACCACTGTTAACCAACGGGTAATATTATTTATTCTCTTTCTTCCGGATTCACCTTCTTTTTGCATTTTCTGGAAATAAGGAACTGCAATACTTAGAAGCTGGATCACGATCGACGCGGAGATGTAAGGCATGATACCCAGAGCGAAGATCGATGAATGAGAGAATGCACCACCGGAGAACATATCAAGCAGTCCCAATACTCCACCAGAAGTCTGGTTTTGCAGGGCAGCTAGTTGCTGTGGATCAACACCCGGTAACACAATATGTGTACCTAGACGGTAGATCAGAAGAAAGAAGAGAGTATTGAGAATACGTGTTCTCAGATCTTCGATCTTAAATATATTCCGGATAGTCTGTATCAGATTTTTCATACTTGAATTTAGATGGTAGTTGTTGAACCGCCTTTTGTTTCAATAGTAGTTGTTGAACCACCTTTTGCTTCTATTGCTTCGGTAGCTGTTTTAGAGAAAGCATGAGCTTTCACTTCAAGTTTTGATTTCACTTCACCGCGGCCAAGGATCTTTACTTTATCGCTTTTAGAAGCAAGACCATTTTTTACCAGCATTTCAACATCGATGCTTGATACTTTAAGTGTTTCAGCAAGTGTCTGAAGAGTATCAAGATTGATTCCATGGAATTCTTTACGGAACGGATTCTTGAATCCGAACTTAGGAACACGGCGTTGTAATGGCATTTGACCACCTTCAAAACCACGCTTAGAGCTGTAACCTGAACGTGACTGAGCACCTTTGTGACCACGAGTGGAAGTACCGCCGCGACCAGAACCGGTACCACGACCGAGTCTTTTATTTGTTTTTACTGAACCTTTAGCAGGTTTGAGTGATGATAGATTCATGATTAATGTTCTTGTCAAATATTAACAATCGCAACTGTATTGCTTAATTTTGTGTTACTGTTACCAGATGCTTTACTACGTTGATCATTCCTTTGATCTGTGGAGTATGTTCCACTTCAACTGAACGGTGCATTTTTGTCAATCCTAAAGCATTCAGGGTTTTTTTCTGATTGCTTGGGCGATCGATACCACTTTTTACAAGTGTAATTTTAACTGTTGCCATTGGTTATGGTTATTATATCATTAAGGCGATTAGCCATTGAATACTTTGGTCATTTTTATTCCGCGGTGCTGTGCGATAGTAGCAGGGTCACGCATATTTGACAATGCATCGATCGTTGCCTTTACCACGTTATGCGGATTAGAGCTTCCTTTTGATTTTGCCAATACATCGTGGATACCCACGCTTTCAAGTACTGCACGCATGGCACCACCGGCGATCACTCCTGTTCCGGGAGCGGCTGGTTTAAGGAAAACCAATGCACCACCGTATTTACCGTATGATTCGTGAGGTACAGTCCCTTTCATGATCGGAACTTTCACAAGATTCTTTTTAGCATCATCGATACCTTTCTGAACTGCATCAGTTACCTCTTTTGCTTTTCCAAGTCCGTGACCTACTACACCTGCTTCATCACCGACTACGATGATTGCAGCGAATGTGAAGGCACGACCTCCTTTAGTTACTTTGGTAACACGGTTTACAGTTACGAGACGATCTTTCAGTTCGATCTCACTTGACTTAACTCTCTTTACGTTTGTTGCTGACATAGTACTTTTATTCAATCAAAGATGAATGTTAATTAAAATTGAAGACCTGCTTCACGGGCACCTTCTGCAAGAGCCTTGATACGGCCATGATAAAGGTAACCTCCACGGTCGAACACAACGGCATTGATTCCGTTTTGCTGTGCTTTTCCTGCGATCATCTTACCGACTTCTTTTGCGATATCTACTTTATTTCCTTTTAAGGTAAATTCTTTAGCACCGGATGAAGCGGCAGCCAGTGTTACACCTGCTACATCATCGATAAGCTGGGCATAAATTTGTTTATTGCTACGGAAGACAGATAAACGCGGACGTTGTGCTGTTCCTTTGATCGTACGACGGATACGTGTACGGATACTATTTCTGCGGAGCTGTTTTCTTAACATGATCTCAATTATTTTTTAGCGGCTGACTTACCGGCTTTTCTTCTCAGAACTTCGCCGCTGAATTTAATACCTTTTCCTTTGTAAGGTTCAGGAGCACGCAATGAGCGGATCTTTGCAGCAACTGCACCTAGTAATTGTTTATCGGCGCTTTCTAATATCACCGTTGGGTTTTGTCCCTTTTCTTGTTTTGTTGAAACTTTAACTTCAGCAGGAATTTCGAAAATGAAATGGTGAGAGTATCCAAGTACAAGATCCAATAACTGACCCTGGTTGGTGGCTTTATAACCTACACCTACTAATTCCTGTTGCTTTACAAAGCCTTCCGATACACCAACGATCATATTATTGATCAATGAACGGTATAAGCCATGCAGAGCGCGATGTTGTTTCGCTTCTGAATCACGATTCACAGTTAGTGTTGTTCCATCGATAACGATAGTAACTCCATTAACAAGCTGCTGCTTAAGTTCACCTTTCGGGCCTTTAACATGCACGGTATTCCCGTTTACTTTGACCTCAACTTTGGCCGGAATCGTTATTGGTAATTTTCCAATACGTGACATCTGATTTCTTTTTTAATGATTAATAAACATAACAAAGTACTTCTCCACCAACTTTTTCCGTCTTCGCTTCTTTATCGGTCATGACACCTTTAGAAGTTGATAGAATGGCAATACCAAGGCCGTTGATTACACGCGGCATAGCTTCTACGCCAGCGTATTTACGAAGTCCGGGTTTGCTGATACGTGTTAAATTACGGATCGCAGGAACTTTCGTAACCGGATGATATTTCAAAGCGATTTTTATAAGGCCTTGTTTAGTGTCCTCTTCGAATTTATAGTCGAGGATGTATCCTTTTTCTTTAAGGATTTTTGTCATTTCCTTCTTTAAATTCGAGGCAGGAATCTGCACGATGCGGTGATTTGCTCTCACGGCATTTCGAATTCTTGTAATGAAGTCTGCAATAGGATCTGTCATTGTACTATTTTTAAACTTGTCCTTGTTTTAATTATTTATTACCAACTAGCTTTTGTAACTCCCGGAATTTTTCCATTCAGAGCCATTAAACGGAACACGTTACGTGATATCCCGAACGTACGCATGTAACCGCGGGGTCTGCCTGTTAATTTGCAACGATTGTGCATACGTACAGGTGAAGAGTTTTTTGGAAGTTTGTCAAGCGCTTCATAATCACCGGCAGCTTTAAGTGCAGCGCGCTTTTCAGCATAACGGGCATGCATACGTGCACGTTTCACTTCTCTTGCCTTCATTGATTCTTTTGCCATGAGTATATTTTCTTTAGCTGGATTATTAATTTGTTCTGAATGGTAAACCGAATTCTCTTAAGAGTTCCATCGCTTCTTCGTCTGTCTTTGCAGAGGTAACGAATGTGATGTCCATTCCGGTCACTTTATTAACTTTATCGATATCGATCTCCGGGAAGATGATCTGTTCTGTAACTCCCAGTGTGTAGTTACCGCTGCCATCAAATCCTTTCGGGTTGATTCCACGGAAATCACGGATACGGGGAAGAGAAACAGAGATCAGACGATCCAGGAATTCGTACATGTTCACGTCACGTAGAGTAACACGTACTCCGATCGGAACATTCACACGAAGTTTGAAGTTCGAGATATCCTTTTTCGATTTTGTCGGTACAGGTTTCTGTCCAACGATCTGAGTCATTTCATGCAATGCAGAGTCAATAAGTTTTTTGTCACTTACCGCATCACCTACACCTTGATTCACACAGATCTTTAACAGACGTGGAACCTGCATTGGACTTTTGTAGTTGAATTTTTTTGAAAGAGCAGGTACAACTTCTTGTTTATACTTGTCTTTTAATCTTGGAACGTATGCCATTATTTGATTACCTCCTCAGACTTTTTAGAATAACGAACTAATTTGCCTTCCACTTCCTTGTAGCCTACGCGAGTAGTTTTTCCTTTGCCGTCGATCAGCATCACATTTGACATGTGAATAGGAGCTTCTTTTTTCACGATACCACCTTGAGTGTTTTTTGCGTTTGGTTTAGTATGCTTACTAACCAGGTTGACCCCTTCAACCAGGACCTTACGATCTTTAGAGATCACTTCAAGGATACGACCTTGAGAACCTTTTGAATCTCCGGCGATCACTTTCACGATATCACCTTTGCGCAGGTTGAGTTTGGGTTGTTTATTATATTTTCTTTCCATTGTTTGGAACTATTAATCGTTAATTATTAAAGTACTTCTGGTGCCAGAGAAACTATTTTCATGAATTGCTTCTCGCGAAGTTCACGAGCTACCGGTCCGAAGATACGTGTACCACGTAATTCGTCTGTTGCTGTAAGAAGCACCACTGCGTTGTCGTCGAAACGGATGTAAGAACCGTCGTTACGTTTTACTTCTTTTTTCGTACGTACGACAACCGCTTTTGATACCGTACCTTTTTTTACGTTTCCTGAAGGAAGAGCATGCTTAACGGTTACTACTACTTTATCACCTAAGCTGGCGTATTTCTTTTTCGTACCACCCAATACCCGGATACAAAGAACTTCTTTGGCTCCGCTATTGTCTGCTACTACGCATCTGGATTCTTGCTGTATCATCTATATCAGTTGTTATTCGTTTATCGATGTGATTACTTTGAGGGTAACCGGTAAATTATTTTGCTTTTTCTAAAATCTGTTTCAATCTCCAGTTTTTTGATTTACTGAGAGGACGAGTTTCTGCGATCAGGACCAGGTCACCGATTCCTGATTCATTTTTCTCATCATGAGCCATGAATTTCGTGGTCAATTTGATGAACTTTCCGTATTTCTCGTGTTTCACTTTACGTTCGACAGCTACGACGATGCTTTTGCTCATCTTGTTGCTGACCACAACACCGATACGTTCTTTACGTAAACTGCGTTTTTCTGTTGAAGTATTTTCCATTGGTCTGATTACCGCTATTATTAGTTAGAATCGGTTTTTTGACGACTCGTTAATTCTGTATGAATCATCGCTATGCCGCGACGTGTTGCACGAATCTTCATTGGGTTCTCGATTGGAGAAACCGCATGATTCATTTTCATTTTCAGATAGATCGCTTTTTCTTCTTCCAGACGTAAGCGAAGTTCATCTGTTGTTAATTCTTTGATATCTGCTATTTTCATTGCTATCAGTTATTATTCTTTTTTCGGATCAGTACAGATTATTGTGCTGCTGCATAATCACGGCGAATGACAAATCTTGTATTCACTGAAAGTTTTTGTGCTGCCAAGCGTAATGCTTCGCGGGCGATATTTTCAGGAACTCCTTCTGCTTCGAATATCACGGTTCCGGGTTTTACCACTGCTACCCAGAATTCAGGAGCACCTTTTCCTTTACCCATACGTACCTCTGCAGGTTTACGAGTGATCGGCTTGTCAGGGAAGATACGCACCCAGATCTGACCTTCACGTTTCATGTAACGCGTTACCGCTACACGAGCTGCCTCGATCTGTCTGCTAGGTAACCAACCCGTTTCAAGTGATTTTATTCCGAATGAACCAAAAGCCAATTCGTGACCGCGGGTTGCATTTCCTTTCGGAACCATTTTATGTTGTTTTCTGAATTTCGTTTTCTTCGGCTGTAACATGATCTACAGTAATTATTTCTGATTAACTCTTAGATTAAAATTTATTTGGGCTTATTTTCTTCCGCCCTGGCCTCCGCCACGATTTCCACCGCCCTGGCCACCACGGTTACCACCGCCTTGTCCACCACGATTTCCTCCGCCACCTTGTCCACCACGTCCGCCGCGACCACCTCTGTCTCCGCCTCTGTTATCACCACCTCTTGATGGTGTACCAAAGCCTTTGCCTGATCCTGCACTGCTGGTTGCGTTTGAGCCTACGTTAGGAGAAAGATCTCTCTTTCCATAAACTTCGCCTCTGCAGATCCATACCTTGATACCGATCTTACCGTAACTTGTTTGTGCTTCAGAGATCGAGAAATCGATATCGGCACGGAATGTATGTAATGGAACTCTTCCTTCTTTGTATTGTTCTGTACGTGCCATCTCTGCACCACCTAAACGACCGGACACCATGATACGAATACCTTCAGCTCCCATACGCATTGTAGATGCAATTGACATTTTTGCTGCACGACGGAAAGAGATACGGGCTTCGATCTGACGGGCAATACCGTCACCTACAAGCTGAGCATCTGTCTCAGGACGTTTGATCTCGAAAATGTTGATCTGAACATCTTTCTTTGTAAGCTTCTTGATCTCTTCTTTCAATCTGTCTACTTCCTGACCGCCCTTACCGATTACAATACCCGGACGTGCAGTGTGAACTGTAACGGTGATCAGCTTTAATGTACGTTCAATAACAATTTTTGAAACGCCGCCTTTTGCAAGACGTGCCATTAAGTATTTGCGGATCTTTTCGTCCTCAACCAGTTTATCGGAGTAGTTTTTTCCACCGTACCAGTTGGAGTCCCATCCTCTGATGATTCCAAGTCTGTTGCCTATGGCGTTCGCTTTTTGTCCCATCGTGTTTTTATTCTTGATCCGCCGGGGCGGACTATTTTTTTTTGATTTTGAGTGATTATTTTGTTTCTCCTGCAGTTGCCTTTGTTTTCGCTGCAGTAGTCTTAGCCAGACGATTTGCAATTCCAACTTCCTTCTTTGAAGGTTTACGGTTCTCCATGTTATCAAGGATGATCGTAACGTGATTGGAACGTTTACGGATCCTGTTACCACGACCTTGCGGTGCCGGACGAAGACGTTTCAACATTCTGCCGCTATCAACAGCGATTGTTTTTACATAAACTTTTCCTTCATCAATCTTCTCATTGGTTTTCAACTCCCAGTTTGTGATAGCAGACTGTAAAAGTTTCTCCAGGCGTTTAGCAGGAGCCTTTGCATTGTAGTGAAGTATGTTCATTGCCTTCATGACTTCAACTCCACGGATAAGATCCGATACAACACGTGCTTTACGTGGTGAAGTTGGCGCCTGCACATTACGTGCAATCGCTGTTGTCTTCAAGGTTTCTTTGCGCTTTTCTGCAGCTAATCTTTTTCTAACTCCCATGACTTAGTTGAGTGTTTTATTATTTTTCGTTACGGTTACCACTATGACCACGGAAAGTACGTGTTGGTGAGAATTCACCGAACTTATGACCTACCATGTTTTCGGTTACGTAAACCGGGATGAATTTATTGCCATTGTGTACAGCAAATGTGTGACCTACGTAATCCGGAGAGATCATCGAAGCACGTGACCATGTTTTGATCACAGTTTTCTTTTTACTCTCATTCATCTTTACCACTTTTTTATCTAAGTGATGAGCGATGTATGGACCTTTTTTGAGTGAACGAGCCATTGTTTTTTGGTTATTTGTCTGTGATGTTGCTTTTGATTATTACTTCATCACTCCGACTTTATACTTTATTTCTTACGTCTTTCAATAATATATTTATCAGTAGTCTTATTCTTGCGGGTCTTGAAGCCTTTTGCAAGTAAGCCTTTACGTGAACGTGGATGACCTCCACTTGCACGACCTTCACCTCCACCCATCGGGTGATCAACCGGGTTCATGGCAACACCACGAACTCTAGGACGACGACCTGCCCAACGTGAGCGACCGGCTTTTCCTAACTGCTCCTGCATGTGATCTCCGTTTGAAACTGTACCGATTGTCGCAAGACAAGTTGTAAGGATCATACGTGTTTCACCAGAAGGCAATTTGATGATTGCATATTTACCATCGCGGGCTGCAAGCTGTGCATATGTTCCTGCACTACGGGCAATATCCGCTCCCTGACCCGGGCGTAATTCAATTGCATGGATCAGTGTTCCCAGTGGAATATCTTTCAGGAACATTGCATTTCCGATCTCAGGAGTTGCTGTTTCACCGGACATGATCTTTTGTCCCACTTTAATTCCGTTTGGAGCTATGATGTAACGTTTCTCTCCGTCTTTATAAAAAACAAGAGCGATACGTGCTGTACGATTCGGATCGTATTCTACCGTTTTCACAATTCCTTCAACTCCGTGTTTGTTACGTTTGAAGTCGATCAGACGGTACATTCTTTTGTGACCACCACCTACATAGCGCATAGTCATTTTTCCATCATCATTACGGCCACCCGATTTTTTGATCGGAACGACCAGAGATTCTTCCGGACGGGATGCTGTTATATCGTCGTATGAATCAACGATCGTATGACGTTGACTCGGAGTAATCGGACGAAGTTTCTTTACTGCCATTTCTAGTTAGTATTAAATGTTGCTATAGAAGTCGATTGTTTCACCTTTTTTCAAAGTAACAACGGCTTTTTTATAAGAACCTGTACTTCCGGTTGTAACACCAGTCTTTGTGTAACGGGTCTTGATCTTTCCCGGAACACGCATTGTATTGATGCGCTCAACTGTAACGTTGTACATTTTCTCGATTGCCAGTTTGATCTCGATCTTATTGGCTTTGTAGTCAACTACAAATCCATAGTGCCCAAGTTTTTCACCGGCTTTTGTCATCTTCTCAGTGATGAGAGGTTTTTTCAGGATACTCATTTGTCTAAGAATCTATTTTCGATAACTGATACAGAACCTTCGACCAGCACGAGCGACTGTGCATTTAAGATGTCGTAAGTATTCAATTCTGCTGCAGTAGTGATTTTTTTGCGCTCTAGGTTACGGCCTGATAAGTAGATATTTTTATCGTGTGCCGGTAATACAAGAAGAACTTTTTTGTCAGACAGGTTAAGGTTCTTCAATATGCTTGCATAGTTGCTTGTCTTTGGAGAATCCATTTTGAAATCTTCAAGGATCATTACATTTTTCTCTTTTGCTTTATAAGTAAGAGCAGAAAGACATGCAAGGTGTTTAAGTTTTTTATTCAGCTTGAAATGATAATCACGTGGACGAGGTCCGAATGCGCGACCACCACCTACAAACAAAGGTGATTTCATTGAACCCGCACGGGCACCACCGGTACCTTTTTGACGCTTCAATTTCTTTGTAGTACGCGCGATCTCTGCACGCTCTTTCGATTTGTGAGTTCCCTGACGTTGATTGGCAAGAAATTGCTTCACATCAAGATAGATGGCGTGATCGTTTGGCTCTATTGCGAAGATGCTTGAATCAAGCTTTACCTTCTTACCGGTTTCTTTACCGGCTGTATTTATGATAGCTACTTCCATGATTATTTCTCCACAATTACATATGCACCAATATGACCCGGAACCGCTCCTTTGATGACCAAAAGATTCTGTTCAGCGATCACTTTAATTACTTCAAGATTCTGGATCTTGATACGTGTGTTTCCCATATGACCTCCCATACGCATACCTTTCATTACTCTTGAAGGATCCGATGAAGCTCCCAATGAACCCGGCGCACGAAGACGGTTGTGCTGACCGTGAGTCTGCATACCTACTCCACTGAAATGGTGACGTCTTACAACACCCTGGAAACCTTTTCCTTTTGATGTTCCGATCACATTCACGAATTCTCCCGGAGTGAACAGATCAACTTTGATCTCGCTTCCTAATGCAGGAGTCTCTTCGAATTCACGAAACTCAACTAATTTACGTTTAGCTGATGTATTCGATTTTTTAAAATGACCAAGTTCAGCTTTTGTAGCGTGCTTATCTTTTTTGTCGTCAAATGCCAATTGAACAGCATCATATCCGTCGTTACTTTTTGTACGGATCTGGCTGACAACACACGGCCCGGCAAGGATCACGGTGCATGGAAGATATTTCCCATCTGCGCCGAAGACACTTGTCATTCCGATTTTTTTTCCAATTATTCCAGACATTGTTTTTTGTTTTTATTAGTCAGAGGTTTCCACCTGTTCGGCGGAGACATTCACTTTTGAATTCGTTATTCAGTTTATGATGCTTTGATTTCAACTTCTACTCCGCTTGGTAATTCAAGCTTCATTAGAGCATCTACAGTTTTTGCTGATGAGTTATAGATGTCAAGCAAACGCTTATATGAACACAATTGAAATTGTTCACGAGCCTTCTTGTTCACGTGCGGTGAACGAAGTACAGTGAAGATTTTCTTATCTGTAGGAAGTGGAATTGGTCCATTCACTACAGCTCCTGTGATCTTCACAGTTTTCACGATCTTCTCTGCTGATTTATCAACCAGATTGTGATCGTATGATTTTAATTTGATGCGGATTCGCTGAGACATTTTAAAGAACGTTTATTATTGATTATACTATCAGTTTCTAATTAAGCTTGTACAGATTTTGTTTTGCCTTTTGATTTAGCAATTACTTCTTCAGCAAGTGAGCGTGGAGCTTCTGCATAATGAGAGAATTCCATAGTTGAAGATGCACGACCTGAAGTGATGGTACGAAGAGTAGTCACATAACCGAACATTTCAGAAAGTGGAACTTTCGCTTTGATAACCTGAGCACCTGCGCGGGTATCCATACCTTCTAATTGTCCACGACGTTTGTTAAGGTCACCCATAACATCACCCATGTAAAGATCCGGAGTAACAACTTCTACTTTCATGATTGGTTCCATCAATGTAGCTTTTGCTTTTGGTGCAGCTTCACGGAAACCGATCTTAGCACAGATCTCGAAAGACAATGCATCTGAATCGACTGCGTGGAATGAACCGTCAAACAATCTAACTTTCATTTGTTCGATCTGGAATCCGGCAAGTACACCTGTACCCATTGCTGATTCAAAACCTTTCTGAATAGAAGGAATGAATTCACGAGGGATCGATCCACCAGTAATTTCATTTACGAACTGAAGACCCGTATTTCCTTTTTCCAGCCACTCTGTATCACACGGAGAGATCTCGAATTGGATATCGGCGAATTTACCACGACCACCGGTTTGTTTCTTGTAAACTTCACGGTGAGTTGCGCTACCGAATAGAGCCTCTTTATAGTTAACCTGAGGAGCACCCTGGTTACATTCAACTTTAAATTCACGACGAAGACGGTCAACGATGATCTCAAGGTGAAGCTCGCCCATTCCGCTGATCACGGTCTGACCAGAATCTTCATCTGTGTTCACACGGAACGTAGGATCCTCTTCAGCCAATTTCGCCAGAGCCATACCTAATTTATCAACGTCAGCCTGAGTTTTCGGCTCGATCGCTAATCCGATAACCGGAGCCGGGAAAGTCATTGACTCAAGTACGATCGGGAAAGCAGGATCACACAGAGTATCTCCTGTTTTGATCTCTTTAAAACCTACTGCTGCACCAATATCACCTGCTTCGATAAAATCGATAGGAGATTGTTTGTTTGCATGCATACGGATGATACGAGAGATACGCTCATTCTTGTTTGAACGGGAGTTCAATACATAAGAACCTGCATCCAGGCGACCTGAATAAACACGGAAGAAAGCCAGACGACCAACGAATGGATCCGTCATGATCTTAAATGCAAGAGCAGAAAATTTCTCTTTTGCATCAGCCTTACGTTCTTCAGGAGCATCTGTATTTGGATTGATACCTGAAATAGAAGGTACATCCATTGGAGACGGAAGATATTGGATAACGGCATCAAGCATTGCCTGAACACCTTTATTTTTAAATGCAGAACCACAAAGAAGTGGAGTGATCTTCATAGCGATCGTAGCTTTACGGATCGCAATGCGAAGTTCATCTTCAGTAATGCTGTTCGGATCTTCGAAGAATTTCTCCATCAAACGATCATCGAATTCAGCAACTGCTTCCACAAGATTAGCACGCCAGTGATTTACATCAGCGATCATATCCATAGGAATTGGAACTTCATCGAATGTTGCGCCCTTAGTATGATCATGCCAGATGATGGCTTTGTTCATGATAAGATCAACAACACCTGTGAACATATCTTCAGCACCGATTGGTAACTGAAGCGGAACAGGATTTCCATGAAGACGTTCTTTTACCTGAGCAACAACGTTAAGGAAGTTTGCACCGGCACGGTCCATTTTGTTAACGAAACCGATACGTGGTACCAGGTATTTATTCATCTGACGCCATACAGTCTCAGACTGAGGCTCAACTCCGCCTACAGCACAAAAAAGAGCGACGGCTCCGTCAAGTACACGTAATGAACGCTCTACCTCAACGGTAAAGTCAACGTGACCCGGAGTGTCAATGATGTTTACTTTATATTGTTCGTTTAAATAATCCCAGTAAGTAGTCGTGGCAGCAGATGTAATTGTGATTCCACGCTCTTGCTCCTGAACCATCCAGTCCATAGTAGCAGCACCTTCGTGCACTTCCCCGATCTTGTGTACTTTTCCTGTATAGTAAAGGACACGTTCAGTTGTAGTAGTCTTACCTGCGTCAATGTGAGCAGAGATACCTATGTTGCGAGTATGTAATAATTCTTTTGACATTTGATTATTTTTCCGTTAATCATAACGATAGTTTTCTTTTCGCGATAACAGGACACTTTGAATGATCATTTTACTTTCAGCTTTCGCTGCGTCATTCAGTTATCCGGTCTAATTCCTTGCACGTTACTGCGGCAAGTCAGTGGTTATCTTAAAAAAAAGAACTACTTGTTATTTTGTTTTTCCGTTGCCATTTTACCGGCTCCGGCACTCTCTGCCTACTGGCAGATTTCACTCTTTACTCTTTACTCTTTTACTCTTTACTCTAAATATTAAGCTCTGAAGTGAGAGAAAGCTTTATTTGCTTCCGCCATTCTGTGAGTATCTTCTTTTTTCTTCACTGCTGCACCTTCACCTTTTGAAGCTGCGATGATCTCACCTGCTAGTTTCTCTGCCATTGATTTCTCATTGCGGTTACGGCTGTAAGAGATCAACCATTTGATCGTTAATGCAACGCGACGGTCAGGGCGAATTTCACTTGGGATCTGGAATGTTGCTCCACCAACTCGACGGCTTTTCACCTCCACTGTCGGCATCACATTTGTCATTGCCTTTTTCCAAACATCAAGTCCTGTCTCTTTAGTCTTTTCTTCAACACGGTTGATAGCTGCATAAAAAATTCCGTATGCAGTACTTTTATTACCACCGTACATTAGGTTATTCACGAAACGGGTTACCAGAGTATCATGAAAAATAGGATCCGGTAATAAAATTCTCTTCTTTGGTTTCGACTTACGCATTTACTTATTTCTTGAAGTATTCGGTTTACTTAGTTGAATTATTTCTTTTTTGCCGGAGCTGCAGCAGCTCCTGGTTTAGGACGTTTTGTTCCGTATTTACTACGTTGTTGTCTGCGGCCTTCAACCCCTGCTGTATCCAGTGTACCACGGATAATGTGGTAACGTACTCCAGGAAGATCTTTAACACGACCTCCACGGATCATGACGATACTGTGCTCCTGAAGATTGTGACCTTCACCCGGTATGTATGCAGTAACCTCGAATTTGTTCGTTAAACGAATACGGGCAACTTTACGCATTGCCGAATTCGGCTTTTTAGGAGTTGTTGTGTACACACGTGTACAAACACCACGACGCTGTGGACATGAAGCCAAAGCGGGTGATTTACTTTTATCAATCAGTTTTGAGCGTCCTTTGCGAACTAACTGCTGTATCGTAGGCATTCTTCGAGGTTCTTACTGTTAAACTCTGTTTAATTATTATTCGAAATCCCCCTTTTTTGGGGAATGCAAAGGTAATCTTAAGTTCTTATTTACCAAATAGTGTTGATAAAATATTTTAAACAAATCGGAAAGATTGAATTACTGCCGCTTTAAACGTTAAAAACGCACTTATTTATCAGGATTTTTTTTCACAGAAAATCTGAAATAATTAAAAAAAACAATTTTTCTCTACCCGGACCAAAAAAGAAAAGCCGGCACTTCATTTATGCCGGCTTTTGTCATTCGTTTTTGTGTAAAAAGGAAATGAAAATGGATTCTATTGATTTTAAGCCACTTTCAACTTATTTGCATTCGTTTTTGCGAACTTTTCTTTCGCATAGGCCAAAGTGACCACAAATTCCTTGGAATTGCCTTTTGCTGTTGGCAATTCAAACATGGCATCCAGCAGGATCGCTTCGCAGATCGATCTCAGTCCGCGAGCTCCCAGTTTGAATTCGAAGGCTTTATCAACAATAAAGTCGAGTACGTTCTTGTCAAGTTCCAGCTTAATGCCTTCCAGATCAAACAATTTTTCATATTGTTTCATCAAAGCATTTTTAGGCTCTGTTAAAATTGAACGTAAGGTAGCTTTATCCAATGGATCAAGATGGGTAACCACCGGTAATCGGCCGATAAGTTCCGGAATGATTCCAAATGACTTCAAATCGACCGGACTTATATATTGCAGGTAATTTGCTTTATCAAAATGATCCCCATCACGACCGGTCTTATAACCGATTGCATTGGTCATCAAACGTTTAGCTATTTTTTTCTCAATTCCGTCGAAAGCGCCACCACATATGAACAGGATGTTATGCGTATCCATTGCGATCATCTTTTGTTCGGGATGCTTTCTTCCCCCTTGAGGCGGAACATTTACAATAGAACCTTCCAGTAATTTCAGCAAGGCCTGCTGTACTCCTTCCCCGCTTACATCACGGGTAATCGAAGGATTGTCGCTTTTACGTGCGATCTTGTCGATCTCATCTATATATACGATACCACGTTCAGCGGAAGCAACATCGTAATCTGCCGACTGCAGCAAACGAGTAAGAATGCTTTCAACATCTTCACCGACGTAACCGGCTTCTGTAAGAACAGTAGCATCAGCAATGCAGAATGGAACGTTAAGCATTTTGGCAATTGAACGGGCAAGTAATGTTTTCCCAGTGCCTGTTTCTCCGACAAGAATGATATTAGACTTTTCAATCTCTATCTCATCTTGTTTTTTGATCTTGCTGGAAATTCTTTTATAATGATTGTAAACAGCTACAGCTAAAACCTTTTTTGCATCATCCTGTCCGATCACATATTGATCAAGAAACTTTTTTATTTCTACAGGCTTAAGCAAGGTCATGTGAGAATTAATAGTGTTTTTCAACTTACTATTCATCTCATCATTCAATATATTCTGGGCTTGCTGAATACACTGATCACAAATATGACCGGTGATTCCTGCTATGAGGACGTATGTTTCGCTTTTATCGCGACCACAAAACGAACACTTTATTTCTTTCTGATTTTTCATTCGTACAA
>JBMQEM010000155.1:0-17573 GCA_049363815.1 Bacteroidota bacterium | reverse complement strand
TTATTTTTATCTGGAGAACTGAGTATTGGAAACATGCTTTTTACATGGCCTCTACCCTAGCATTAGAAACAAAACTAGACTCTATTGGCGTGCAGGTAATCGGTTCAGGCGAAAAGAAAATGTACATTGTTGTTGCAACAGGCCTTAAAACAAAGAAGGATGCCGATCTTTTAGTGTGGAAGTTTAAAAAGATGGGGTTCATTCATTCGCGGTTATTGAAAAAATAATCGCCCTTTTATTCAATATTTTCCAAAATCAATTCGCCCACTTTTTTATCAATTACAAGACTGAAGACGTCTGAAAATAATTCAGTTTTCTGAACAAAACGAAACGATTGAGCACCATGAACATGAACTTTAAAATCAAATTTTTCTGATGATATCTCCTGAAGAAATATACCTACAGGTTCCATCCGGTAATATACTGATATAACCTGTGATGAAGTATCAAATGCAGATGGCACAAAAAAATCAGTCGTATAAAAATGCTCACCGACTTCAAACTCCTGACCCGTTTCCTCAAGCATTTCTCTTTTCAGGCATTCTATAGTACCCTCACCAAATTCAAGTCCGCCTCCGGGAAATTTTGTAATGTACTGTCCATGTACTAATTCATCGCTTACCAGAATACCTCTATTCGGATCGTGATAGACTCCATACACTCTTACGATGAACGGATATTTTCCCATAAACTCTTCTGATTGCAGATTTTTCGTTTCAAAGATATATCTTTAGACGGTCCGATTGAAGAGATACCTAAAGAATAAAAAGTTTGGATTCAAATTACAAAATACTCATTGCCGGGGCCGGTCCTGCCGGTATTGCAACTTCTTTGATCTTAAGCAAAAATAAGATCAAGCATGTTCTGATTGAAAAACAAACATTTCCACGGGATAAAATTTGTGGTGATGCATTGAGTGGAAAAGTTGTAAGCGAACTGAATAAAATTGATCCTTCATACATCAGGGAGATCACTGCAAACTCATCTGAATATACAGGCAGCTACGGCGTCAGATTTTTTTCACCCGGAGGTAAAATGCTCGATGTCCCTTTTTCAAGTAACCCTGAAAAACTGAAGCATGCCCCCGGATTTATTTCACCAAGGTTTACATTCGACAATTTTCTTTTTTCAAAAGCCAATCCCGAATTTACCGACATTCGACAAAATACTTCCATTGAAAATGTTTACCGGAAAAATAACAGATTGCATGTCAAAATGAATTGCAATGGAATTTTATCTGATGAAGAATTCGATATTGCTGTTGGAGCTGAAGGCGATCGGTCAGTCATAGCTAAAGAATTGGTGGGTGACAAAAAAGAAAATGAACACTACTGCGCAGGTCTAAGGACGTATTATGAAAATGTTTCCGAATGCCATCCTGACAATTTTATTGAATTACATTTCCTGAAAGAACTTTTACCCGGATATTTCTGGATCTTTCCAATGAACGATGGTCGTGTGAATGTAGGAATTGGAATGCTGAGCTCTTACGTTTCAAAACGCAAAGTAAATCTCAGAAAGTCACTCGAAGAAATTATCTCCTCACACCCTGTTATATCAAAACGATTTTCAGCTGCAAAAATAATTACTCCAATCCAGGGCTGGGGATTACCTCTGGGAAGTGTAAAAAGAAAAATTTCCGGTGCCAATTTTCTTCTCGCCGGTGATGCAGGCTCCCTGATCGATCCATTCACAGGTGAAGGAATAGGAAATGCTTTAGTTAGCGGAAGAATTGCAGGTGAAACAATAGTTGATGCAATAAAAGCCGGACGCTTCGATTCTGAATTCCTCTCTTCATATCATGAAAAAGTTTATCATCAACTCGAAAGCGAGATCAATCTCAGTCACAAAATGCAAAAACTTGCACGATATGAATCATTGTTCAATTTTGTTGTCAATAAAGCAATCAGTAATCAGACACTAAGAGAAACAATCACTTGTATGTTCGAAGATCTTGACATTCGCGCAAGACTAAAGAAGCCTTCCTTTTATTTCAAACTTCTCTTCAACAAGCCTTAGCAGGCTGACTTTAATGTCTGTTTCGAAATCTTCAACACTTCTCCAGAAAAGCAGCTTTAAAACCTGTTACTGTTTCTCTGCTGCGTACGCCTTATTCAATCCTTCGATAACTTGTCGGGTCACATTCAGGCTATCATTTGCAAAAAGAATTCCGCCGCCTTTTTGATAGCCTAAAACGAATTGAAGATTTTTTCCGGCATTGAATTCCCTTAAATAAGTATTCAATTTAGTATATAGTTCTTCCGAAGAACTTGCCTGCATCTGATCCAGCTTTCCTAACATTGCGTCTTTCTTATCCATCAAATTTTGCTGACGCATCCCTAACTGTTGTTCCTTTTGCTGACGCTCCATATCTGTCATACCAATTGCCTGCTGCTGGTATAATGCTGCATCTTTCTGAAGTTTATCACTCTCTCCTTTTAATTCGTTCTGGATCCGGTTTTGTTCAGCTTCGAATTTTGCCTTCTGGTCCTTGTAAAAATCATATGAATCCAGAAGGGAATCAGAATTAACATAAACAATTCCTTGCGATGATACATTTATCGGTCCTGGAGCACCGGCAACATCTGAATCAGCAGTTGATTTTCCGCTAAAGTGCAAATAGTATAAAATGCCGACAGCAACGAGTAGAACGCCATTCAAGGCAAGGGAGAGATTTTTCATATTTCTTCGATTAAGGCGCAAATATAAAGGTTTCATTGGCATTTTAAGGAAAAAACACAGACCAAAAATATTTTATTTAGTAAGAGAGATTGCGTACTTTTCAGCGTTAATTAAGCACTTATGAAAAGCAGATATCTGATCATTGCCCTATTCGCATTCCTTGCTTCCTGTTCTGAAAACGGACAAGACATACCTAACCCCGGAAATGCTCCTGATATTTCAGCGGTTCCAACAACATTCAAGCAAAAGATCCTTATTGAAGATTACACGCAATTGTCTTGTGGACAATGCCCAAAAGCACATTACCTGATCGATTCTTTGATCAGACTTTGGCCGGATCGTGTCTTTGCCGTTAACATTCATGTGGGCGACATTCTCGAATCAAGCGCCATTGTCAATCCTTTGACTGGTGTAAACCTGCTCGACAGTATGTTCAACACCAACTCTTTTTATCCGGGTGGTCCTGTCAACAGAATTAACACTTCATCGATTGATTTTGCTCCTGATTATTGGGTAACATCGGTACAGGCGAAGATCGGACAGGTTCCTTCCTGCGGATTGGCAATTGAAGCTTCGGAGATCACTGCATTAAACAAACTTAATCTAACTGTACACACGGGATTCAGTGCAGATATGTTTGGCGACTACCGTTTACATGGATATGTCGTTGAAAGAAATTTTATCAGTAATGATTCCATATACGGCCAGATGAATGATTTCAGTTTTGAAGGATTATCACCTGACACTACCCTGCCTTTCTATGCTCTCAATGATACTATCCGTGGATATAATCAAAAATATCTTCTCAAAAGAGTAATTACAAACAATGGTCTTATCGGCGATCCTATTCCTGAGTTAATTATGACTCGCGGAAATTCCTATGTGAAATCTTATGTGGTCGATCTGGCAGGAATCAATGTTTCAAATTCGGTGATCATATTCTTTGTAGATAAATATGGAACAACTTCTGATTCACATTGGATAGAAAATGTTCAGCAGGTAGAAATTGGTGCGACCAAAGACTGGAATTGATCAAATGGATTTTATTGACGAAAAAATAAACGTCTATTCTGAAAAACACAGTTCACCGGAATCAGCAATTCTAAAAGATCTCAACCGGGAAACACATGCGAATGTGCTTATGCCGAGAATGCTGTCCGGTCACCTACAAGGCCGGATGCTGAGTATGCTGAGTTGCATGATCCAACCGGAATGCATCCTTGAGATTGGAACCTATACAGGTTATTCTGCACTCTGTCTTGCAGAAGGTCTGAAAGAAACCGGCATCATCCATACCATTGACATTAATGATGAACTGACTCCTATGGTCAGAAAGTATGTTTCACGCGCCGGCTACGAATCAAAATTCAGAATTCATACCGGAAATGCCCTGGAAATCATTCCGACAATTAACGGCCCTTTCGATCTTGTTTTCATTGATGCTGACAAAATTAATTACTCGAACTATTTCGATCTGGTTTTTGACAAAGTCCGTAAGGGTGGTTATATCTTCGCCGACAATGTTCTCTGGAGTGGGAAAATAATTGCTCCCCCTGCAAGTATGGACAAAGACACTCTTGCTTTACATGAATTTAACGAAAGAATTGCTAATGACCCCAGACTTGAAAAAGTCTTACTTCCTGTAAGGGATGGAGTAATGGTGATCCAAAAAAAATGAATTACTAAGATCTCAGAAAGACCTTTTTCTTTTATAATTGGATGTTGATCTATAGGCTGGCCAGACTTTAATTTTTTTCAGATTGATTAAACCATTTTTACCTACCGGAGTCCCAGAAACATGAAACTAAAATTAAAATTCCTTGCAATCGTATTGTTGTTCACTACAGTTGCAATGGGCCAGCGTCATGAAAATGCAGGTAAGAATTTAAGTCCAGAAGAAAGAGCTCAAAAAAGAGCAGAAACATTGAAGGCGAAATTACAGTTGACCGATGTACAATATAATGAGGTCTACACTCAATTAGTTAGCAATGAAAAGAGAATGCAGGCTCAACGTGATGAGATGAAAAAAGCCCGAGAAGATCATGATGCTAAAATGAAATCAATTTTAACTCCGGAACAATATTCTCAGTTAAAAGAGATGCAAACCCAGCGTCGGGAAATGATGAAAGGAAAAAGAAACCGAGCCGGTCAGTCTGACGAAATGCCAAAAGAATAAATTTCAATCAGAAAAAAGGATGTTGATTAATTCAGCATCCTTTTTTTATTAAAAGCCATTCGGGAATTCCATTTTTAAGTAACTAACTTTCAATCACTTTAGAATAATCTAATCTGTTCATAATCTTCTAAATCTCAGTCCGGTTAGTGTTTCCTGAAAAATCTTGCTTTCTTTGAGCATGAATGAAAAGCTGATCGATTTAAGAAGTGATACCGTTACCCGACCTACTCCGGCGATGCGGGAAGCAATGTTCAATGCTGTTGTTGGAGATGATGTTTTTGATGAAGATCCAACAGTAAAAGCACTGGAAGAAAAAGCAGCAAAACTTTTCAGTCATGATGAAGCAATTTTTTGTCCAAGCGGCACCATGACCAATCAGATCGGCATCAGAGTACTTACCCAACCGCAGGAGGAAGTTATCTGTGATAAATTATCGCACATCTATTATTATGAAGGAGGCGGTGTGGCATCCAATTCCGGTATTTCCATGCGACTGGTTGATGGTGATCGCGGAAGAATTTCCGCACAGCAAGTGGCAGAAAATATAAATCCGCCGGACAATATTCACCAGCCATTAACCTCTCTCGTATCAATTGAAAATACAAGTAATAAAGGTGGCGGCAGCTATTATAACCTCAAACAACTATCGGAAGTGTCGGAGGTAGCACGAAAAAATAATCTGAAATTACATCTTGATGGGGGCCGGATCTTCAATGCAGTTGTTGAAACAAAAGACTCCACAAAAGAAATCGGAAAATTATTTGACACAATTTCTATCTGCCTGTCGAAAGGGCTCGGTGCACCTGTTGGTTCACTTTTGATTTCTTCAAAGGAAAATATCCGAAAAGCAAAACGTGTTCGAAAAGCTTTTGGCGGTGGTATGAGACAATCAGGATTTCTCGCAGCTGCAGGAATCTATGCCCTCGATAACAATGTAGAACGGCTCAGGGAAGATCATGCAAGGGCAAAACAAATTGAAAACGTGCTGAATGAATTGAATTACATAGAAAATATTCTGCCCGTTGATACAAACATTATCGTCTTTAAATTAACAGACGACAAACCGATTGCTGATTTTCTGAAATATCTTTCCGATAAAAATATAAAAGCCGTTCAATTCGGAAAGCAGATCGTACGGTTTGTGACTCATCTCGATTTTACAGACGACATGCTTGAAACACTTTCAAAAACATTGAAAAACTACAGATAATATGTCTTATAAATACAATAAGAGTACTGTTTTCAAGATCATTCAGGAAACCGAACTCGTAAAAAGATTTTTTTTCAAAGTTCCGGATGAAATTCCTTTCAGTTTCAATGCCGGACAATTTATTATGCTGAATTTACCTATAGCTTCAAAATTCACAAACAGGAGTTATTCAATTGCTTCTGCTCCGTCAGATGACAATACATTTGAACTTGCAATTGTACTCAACCCTAAAGGACTTGGCACACCATATCTTTGGGAAAATATTGAAGAAGGATCGGAGATCGATGTCTCAAAACCAATAGGGAAATTCATATTGAAAGAACCGATAGAAGAAGATATCTGTTTTGTTTGTACAGGCACAGGAATCGCACCACTTCGGTCTATGCTTCATCACATCAAAAATAAAAATATCCCTCACAAAAAGCTCTATATGATTTTCGGAAATCGTTGGGAGAAGGATATCATCTATCGTAAGGAAATGGAAGAGCTTGCAGCCTCCATGCCATCATTTGAATATATTCCGGTACTATCACGTGACAGTGACGGCTGGACCGGAAAAAAAGGATACGTTCACCCTATTTACGAAGAAATTTTTGCTGATAAACGTCCGGCCACTTTTTACATGTGCGGCTGGAGAGATATGCTTCATGAAGCCCGTCAGCGACTGGAAACAATGGGGTACGACAGAAAGAAGATCAAGTTTGAATCGTATGACTGATCTTGATCGAAAGCGCGAATAGTTATTAGTTATTAGTTATTAGTTATTAGTTATTAGTTATTAGTTATTAGTTAATAATAATTTCAAATACAAAGCGACATATCCTCTGCACAAAATCTGCGAGTTCTGCGCAGATGGTTAATTTCATGGAGTCTTTGTAAAAAAAATCTAAAAAACAACTACCAATAATCAAAAATTGAATTCAACCAACACCCCTATCCTACTCATTGCATGCGGCGGGAACAGTTTACGAATGGGTTCAGATAAAAGTCAGTTGAATTATCACGGCAAACCACAGTTCCTTCATTTATATGAAATAGCTCAGCCTCATTTTCCGGAAATTTACTTTTCCATTCAGGAAAAACAGGAAGCCACATTTTCTGCATTTCCCAACGTGATCGTTGACAGCGAAAAATTTGCCGGACATGGCCCGGTAAGTGGTCTGCTAAGTTGTCACGAAAAATTCAGAGAAAGATCTGTACTTCTTATTGGCTGTGATTATCCCTTCCTTACTATCGATGATATTTTGAAACTGAATTCCGAAAAAGATCAAACATGTTCATTTTACATCAATCTGTATGAACCACTGTTGACCTATTATTCAAAAACGAGTCTTGATAGGATTGAAGACGAATTTAATTCCGGCCAATACGCTCTTCAGGATTTTCTCCGGAGAAATTCAATAAAAAAAATAACACCTGATTCACCACTTAGAATCAAAAGTGTTGACACGCATGAAGAATACCTTATCGCCTTAAAAAAAATCACAGGTACACCAGGGAAAAACGATTAACTTTACATTTCAAATGAAAAGTAACTCCACTATAACCATTCAGGTCGATCGTTTTGAAAATGGAATTTCTCAAAAAAAGGATGACATTCTTGCCATTGAAGAACCATTGGAGATCAAGATGAAATATAACTCCGGCGAAGCTATGATTGAAAAGAATCTTTCGATCACAATGCGAACCCCGGGAAATGATGATGAACTGGCTAGCGGGTTTCTGTTCACAGAAGGGATCATAAAAAATACCGATGAAATAAAGAGTATTAAACAATATTCTGAAAATTCCATTTCTGTCGAACTGAACGAGAATGTAAGACCGGTAGAGAATAAACTGGAAAGAAACTTCTATACAACTTCCAGTTGTGGAGTTTGTGGTAAAGCATCCATAGATGCAATTGCAACAGTAACAAATTTTAAAATCAGTGATAAATTTCCAAGAGTGAGCCCGGAAATAATAATTTCTCTGCCGGAAAAACTTAGCCGGCTGCAGGAAGTTTTTAAGAGCACCGGTGGACTACATGCTTCTGCCCTGTTCGATCTTTCAGGAACCTTTTTGGAATTACGCGAAGATGTTGGCCGGCATAATGCACTGGACAAACTGATCGGATCACGCCTCCTGAAAAAATCTCTTCCATTAAGTGACACAATTTTACTCTTAAGTGGGCGTGCAAGTTTTGAATTGATTCAAAAAGCTAGTATGGCAGGGATACCAATAGTAGTTGCTATTGGAGCGCCTTCAAGTCTTGCATTGGAACTTGCAAAACAAAGCGGAATCACTTTGATAGGATTTCTGAGAGGAGGAAAATACAATCTCTATTGTTAGAAAAAAAAATAATTACAACAGGTTATAATATCTTACTGAAGGTTTAATATAAAATCTGTCAGATTATCCTCTGTATTCAGTTGAAGTTTTTTTCGCAGTCTATATCTGGCGGTTTTTACACTATCAGGAGAAATATTCAATATTGCTGCCATTTCTTTGATAGACAGGTTTAATTTGATCAGCGCACAGATCTTCAGGTCATTCGGACTTATCTCGGGGTATGACTGCCGAAGTCTTGAATAGAAATTCTTATTGATACTTTCGAAGTGTGAATTAAAATCACTCCAGTCCCTGTCCTGATTCTGGCCTTTGTTTATGATCTTCGAAATAGGACTATCCTTTGAGATGTTCTTATCTTCTTCCAGTTTATTTTTTAATTCGTGCATCAATTCATTCTTCTGCAACATTTGAGCAGTCATTGCAGTGAGTTGGCTTTCTTTAAATTCAAGTTCATTCTGTAACTGCTTTTCACGCAGGTGCTTTTGTTCTTCAATTGCGATAACAAGTGCTTCTTTTGTCTGCAGCAATAATTTATTTCTTTCGTTATTCCTTTTCAGAAAATAAATAATTCCTAAGGCAATGAGAGTAACAAAACCAATAATCGCCCACAGCAGATAGTTTGTCAATCTGGCGACTTCGTTTTCCCTTTGTGTTAATTTTAAAAGTCTTTCTTTTTCAGAAACATCAAATTGCACTTCCAGACTTTTCTGGATCTTTTGTTTTTCCCAGGAATAAAGCGAATCACGTACCTGTGCTTCTTCCTCCTCTAAAGCCAAAGCGGATTCAAAATTTTTATTTTGTTTCTTGATCTTGATCAGAGCATCTAAAGATTTGAGATAAAATGATCGGTCACTCAAAGATCGAGCAATTTCTTTTGCTGTTAAGATTGCTTGTTCAGCATCTTTCCCTTCAGGCAGAAATTTTTGAAACCAGTCACCTAAAACCAGATACGAAAGCACCAATGCTTGTCTGTTTCCCGTACTGTCAGCAATTTTTATTGCCCTGTCAATATAATTTTTACTAAGCTCTTTCTCTCCTGCGCTGATCTCTATTTTGGCGACGGCAGAATAGGACCCGGGCAAATACATGAAATTGCGGGTCTGTAGTCTTTCCTCCAGCGCTTTTCGATGAAAATAACTCGCCGAATCCTGCATCTGAAGATTTGTATAAGCTACCCCAAGTGTATTATAGATCAATCCAAGGTATCCGGAACTGTCATTACTTTCAGGAAATCCCAATAAGGCTTGTTTGCTCAATTGCACAGACTCCCTGAACTTTCCTTGTCTGCTATTGATCGTACTGATCAACTGCAATACCTTACTTCTGCCTGTCAGTGCTTTTTCAGGAGACCGGGATTCAAATTTTTTAAATTCGTCCATCGACTTAATACTGTATTCCATTCCTTCAGTATAACTCGAACTGTATGTACAGATTCCCATGTAAAGCAGTGACAAGGCAACATTTTCAGTATCCTTTTCAGCCAATGCAACTTTATGCGCTTCATTGAAAATTATAAAAGCTTCAACATCATAATCCTTTAGCATTGAAGCCCAGCCGGAATCAAGGAGGGTTTTAGAATTCTGACCATGAGAAATCTGAGCAGTGAGCAGAAAAAACAATAACATAAAAACGAATCTGGATAAGGCCAAAAGATCAAAACTTTCTTCCGAAATATTTTCTTGATCTTGATTCATACTTATTCCCTGAAGATGTTTTTCGGACATAATGCAAATATGGTGAACCTTTATGATAAACAAATAATCCCTCCGGTCTTGTCTACCTTTTGTATACTAAAATGACCTTAAAATGGCTAAAAAAGTAGCAATAAAGGAAAATTATTGTTTATTTTACAAGTATGAAACTACGATTGAAAGGCAACACCATCCGCTTCAGACTGTCAAAAACGGACGTATCTGTTTTTTCGGAGAACAGATATATTCAAGAAACAACCGATTTTGGGAACAGAGTTTTTTCTTACGGATTAAAGATGTCGGAAAATTCTGATAAAATTAATGCAGAATACGTGAACGATAGTATGATCATAAATATTCCACTGAACATCTCAAAACAATGGACAGATTCCAACCAGGTTGGACTTTCAGAAGAAATGCCATTATCGGATGGAAAGAAACTTTTTATTTTGATCGAAAAAGATTTTCAATGTCTGGATGAGACCATTGAAGACCAGAGTGACAATTACGAAAACCCATTGGCTTCAAAAATAAAATGAGTACTGAATCAGGAAACAATAATTCAGTAAATGCTGAAAACCCCGAACGCTTCACGGGGCTGAAACTCATTAAACCAAAGATTGCAGCAGCTGGTATGCCGGCAATTTTTGTAAGTGCTCAGCACATCTTCGGTGAAATGGGAGCAGGAAGAGCTATGAAAGCACTCTTTGCATTAAATCAGAAACAAGGTTATGATTGTCCTGGTTGCGCCTGGCCTGATCCGGATGGAGAAAGAAGTTCATTAGGTGAATATTGCGAGAATGGTGTAAAGGCTATCGCTGAAGAAGCTACTACTAAAAAACTTACTGCTGATTTTTTTCAAAAGAACAGCATTGCTTCACTTTCACAGTTAAACGATTACGAGATTGGAAAAGCAGGGAGAGTTGCAGAGCCCGTATATCTCCCTAAAGGTGGTACACATTATGAACCTATTTCATGGGATAGTGCTTTCAAACTGATTGCGCAAAAACTACATGATTGCAAGAGCCCGGATGAAGCGGTTTTTTATACAAGTGGAAGAACATCAAATGAAGCAGCATTTTTATACCAATTATTCGTTAGACAATTCGGCACAAACAACTTACCTGATTGCAGTAATATGTGCCATGAATCAAGCGGTGTTGCATTAAGTGAAAGTCTTGGAATTGGAAAAGGGTCAGTAACTCTTGATGACTTTTACAAAGCTGAGGTGATAATAATTCTCGGACAAAATCCCGGAACGAATCACCCGAGAATGCTGAGCGCCCTGCAGAAAGCAAAAGAGAATGGCTGTATTATCATTTCAGTAAATCCGCTTCCTGAAACCGGATTGATCGCATTTAACGATCCGCAAAGTATCAAAGGAGCTCTAGGAATAAAAGCACGATTGACAGATCATTTTCTTCAGGTAAAGATCAATGGCGACATGGCGCTGATTCAGGCAATTGAAAAATTATTATTGGCTGAAGAAGAAAATAGTCCGGGAAGTGTTTTTGACAATGATTTTATCAATTCAAAAACGAATGGCTCAAAAGAATTCATTGAACACCTTAAAGGACTTAAGCTTGAAAATCTGATTTCTGCATCGGGAATAAAGCGGGAACAAATTGAAGAAGTTGCAAATATTTTCAGAACCAAAAATAAAATCATTGCTTGCTGGGCAATGGGTTTAACACAACACCAGAATGCTGTAGATACGATCAAAGAAGTTGTCAATCTGTTATTGCTGAAAGGCAGCATTGGAAAATCCGGAGCCGGAACTTGTCCGGTTCGTGGACATAGCAATGTACAGGGCGACCGAACAATGGGCATTTATGAGAAACCTTCAGAAAAATTCCTTGATGCAATTGAAAACACTTTCAGTTTTTCTGCACCCAGAAAACATGGATACGATACAGTCGAATGCATTCATGCAATGCAGGAAGAGAAAGTAAGTGTATTTATGGCAATGGGGGGAAATTTTTTATCTGCAACACCGGACACAACCTATACTGCCTCTGCGTTAAGAAAATGCAAACTTACTGTACAGGTTTCTACCAAACTAAACAGAAGTCACCTGATCACAGGAGAAGAAGCTCTGATTCTTCCTGTATTGGCAAGAAGCGACAGGGATGAATTAAATTCAGAAGATCAATTTATCACCACAGAAAATTCAATGGGCGTTATTCAGATGTCAAAAGGAAATCTGAAACCTGTTTCTGAACATCTGATGAGTGAACCAAATCTGATCTCAAAGCTCGCTCTTGAATATTTTGGAAGTGAATCAAAAGTCAACTGGAAAAAATACCTGGAACACAATGATCATATCCGAGATGACATTTCGAAAACAATTCCCGGATTTGAAAATTATAATACAAGAGTGCGAAAATTAGGCGGATTCTATCTGCCTAATTCATCACGCGAACAATCCTTCCCTGTACCATCAGGAAGAGCTGAATTTAATATTGCGAATGTCAGGGAATTCGATCTCAAAAGCAGTGAGTATATTATGATGACCATCAGAAGTCATGATCAGTTCAACACAACGATCTACGGCCTGAACGACAGGTATCGTGGTGTGATCAATGAGCGCCGTGTAATATTTATGAATGAGACTGATATATTAAAAGCAGGATTGAAATCAGGAGAAGTCGTAGACCTGTTTAATTTTGATAACGATATTGAAAGAGTTGCGCACCGTTTTATAGTTGTACCATTCAGCATTCCAGAAAAATGCACAGCAACTTATTTCCCGGAGACAAATGTACTGGTTCCAATAGACAGTACAGCAGCGAAATCGAATACGCCAACCTCTAAGTCGGTGATCATTCAGATCAGGAAGGCCATATGAACTACGCATTAACCTAGTGGGTTAATTCGTTAGCAGTTTTCAGGTTTACAGGTATACCCTGTAGCCGCTTACAATGCAACCTGACAACCTGTTAACCTTAAGACCCGACAACCACCACCACTAAAACCACAACTACCACCTACATGCTCACCTTCAACTTCTCCCCTTTCCCGGAAATAGAAACAGAACGTATGCATCTTCGCCGTATTACTGCAATTGATGTAAATGAACTGTTCAGGTTAAGAAGCGATAAAAAGATCACTGAATATCTCGACCGTGATCCGCCAAAAGATTTGAATGAAATTTACGAATGGCTAAAAAAAGTAGACGAAGAAATTGATCAGAATCGGGGGATCTCCTGGGGAATGTACCTGAAAGGTGAACCCAATTTGATAGGCAGCATTGGACTATGGCGTACAGTTCCTGAACATCATTATGCCGAGATCGGATACTCGATGTTGAATGAACATCAGCGAAAAGGTCTGATGTTCGAGGCCATGATAGCATCATTGAAATACGGTTTCAATGAAATGAAATTACACAGGGTCGAAGCCAATATCAACCCTTTGAATATTCCGTCACAGAAAATTCTTGATAAAGCAGGATTTGTGAAAGAAGCACATTTTGTGGAAAATTACTATTACAATGGCAAATATACCGATTCAGGAATCTATAGCCTGTTGGCTAAAAATTTCAAGTTTAGGAGTTGAGTAATGTTAGTTCATTCTCTAATTTACAATTTGTAAATTGAGCAAGCAGATAAAATTCTCATTTGCAAACTGAATTAATAATCGTTCAACTCATTTAAAACATTCTTTCATTCTAATTTTATGTCAGATAAAAATTATTCATATCAGGATTTATTTTCTTTTTCTAAAAATATTTTCCTTCACATAGGATGTTCAAATGAACATGCTGAAATTGCATCTACTACATTACTATCTGCAGATCTACGGGGCATCGATTCACATGGAATTGCAAGACTAACAGGCTATGTTCGTTTATGGGAGGTAAAAAGGGTCAATGCAACTCCTGACGTAAAGGTTATTCATGAAACACCATCAACAGCAGTTATAGATGGTGATAGTGGATTAGGACTTGTTGTTGCTCCTTATGCAATGAGAATAGCAATTGAAAAAGCTAACAATGTCGGTACCGGATGGGTCAGTGTGCAGAATAGTAATCACTTTGGTATTGCAGGTTTCCATGCAATGATGGCGCTTGAACACGATATGATCGGAATAGCAATGACAAATGCAAGTCCATTGGTTGCACCAACATTTTCTATCGATAAAATGTTAGGCACTAACCCAATTGCAGTAGCTGCACCGGCAGGTAAACAACCGCCCTTTGTCGCCGATCTGGCGACTACTACGGCTGCCAATGGTAAACTGGAAATTCTGCAAAGAAAAAATAAGGAAACTCCCGATGGCTGGGTTCAGGATATTGAAGGCAATCCAAGTAACGATGCAAACATTCTGAAAAAAGGCGGAGCTCTGCTACCACTTGGTGGCGATAAAGATCACGGTAGTCACAAAGGATATGCATTGGGTGCCATCGTAGATATTTTCTCTGCTTTACTAAGTGGGGCTAACTACGCTCCATGGGTTCCTCCTTTCCCTGCTTATGTTCCAATGCCTGTACAACAACCGGGCAAGGGAATCGGACATTTTTTTGGAGCGATGCGAATAGATGCTTTTCGTCCGGCAGATGATTTCAAAAAAGATATGGATCATTGGATAGAAGGATTCAGAAAGGCCAAAACAGTTCCGGGTCAGGACAAAGTTTTGGTTCCCGGAGATCCTGAAAGAGAAATGGAAATGGTTCGAATGAAAGATGGCATTCCGCTGCTTCCGGTTGTGCAGGAAGATCTGAAGGCACTTGGAAATAAACTTGGTGTTGATACAAGAATATTCAGTTAAGAACAAAGCCACAAAACTAAATTCGCTTTGTGGCTTTATCAATCTTACCTGAATTATTACAACTATATCTTTATTTTCCGTTTACTTATTTTGAATCATTATCTTTTTGAATGATTCAATTCCATTTTTTGATTTGACCGAGATAAAATAATTTCCGGAAGGAACTTTCGGCAAGTCAAGTAATTTCTCCTCATCTGTAATTTTACCTTCAAATAAAGTTGCAACCTTTGTTCCGGCTATTGAAATCAGCTTGACTTCCACTACTTCATTGTTTAGATTCTGAAAAGAAATGGAAATCTTATCTGCGGCCGGATTTGGATAGACACTGAATAAATTTTGCCCTTTTAAATCTTCAACTCCTGTAAATGGCGACAAAGGCATCAGCTCATACTTGAAAGCATAGCTTTGATTATAAACCATAATGTAAAAAGAATCGGTTGGGATTCCTCTTATCGTCATTGTATCAGACAGGAGAACATCTACAGGTTGCATCCAGACATTTGCAATTAACTGACCGTTTAAATGAGGCCGAAACTGACTAAAAAATAAAATAAAGGACTACTACGATTAATAGAAGAATGGCAACAAATACAAAACCTCTGTTTCTTACCGGAAATTCATAGCCGCAAATGGGACAAACAGTTGATTTATCATCAACATTCATTGCACAGGAAGGACATTCTTTCGTTGCCATATTCAAGTTTAATTATTTCAATTCAATTCACAATTTGATTGCTCCAAAATAGGCAACCGGAACATTCAAAATAAGATGACCAGATTTTTTAGAAAGAACATTCAGATTTTTTTCAAGAGCTCCGAAAATATCTTCAAGTAAACTTTCCGGAAACAATTTCATCCACCCTTCCAACCACCCAAGTTTTATAAAATGATGATTCAAAAATGCAGTTCCATCCATAAATTTCATTTCAAAACTTTCTGAAACAACTTTATCTATTGCGAATCCGTTTGCAGTAAATAAATCTGAAACACTTTCAATTGTTCCCCTATGTTCCTCTTCCGCTTTCAGGTTTGAAATATATTTGTGGAGTTTAAGTTCTTCAAGAGTTGAGTAGAATATATTATAAAATTCTTTCCAATGTCCAAATAAATTTGTTGTCAGAGAAAGTTTGCCATCTGGTTTTAGAACACGATGACATTCTTTGAAAACCTGCTTCGGATTACTGAAATTATTGATCCCAAGATTTGAAACGATCAGATCGATCGTTCCATCATCAAATGGAATTTGTTCGGCACTACTCTCTATTATTTCAACATTTGTTAGTCCGTAATTATGGATCTTCTCCTTCGCACGGTTATTTGCATTGTGCCACGGATCGATTCCATAAAGCTTACAAGAATTACCGAGTCGTGCTGCCAGTTCAAGTAATGGAAAACCTGCACCGGAACCAATATCAATTACCTTAAGATTGGGTTTTAATTCCAGGTGCTTCAACAATAGTAGTCCGAATGGAGCACTCCAAAGAGGAAGTTCATCAAAAGTGTTTACGAATTCAGAAGAATCCTGAAATTTATAATTGAGGTATTCTGTCATACTGAAACTTTAGATGCAAAATAGGAAATTACTTTAGAACAATACCATCACAACCTTCAAGCATATGTTTAAGAATCGGTTCACACTTCTCTTTACACGGTATATAAAAATGTTTATGTTTCCATGTTTCTGATTTTGGTGACAATCCCCACCAGAATTCTGCAAGAGCAATAGGTTTCAAATTATTCAGGAATGCATATTGAAGAAGCTTAGGTGCAGCGCATTCACCGGCACCGCTGGGTGGATTCCTATATCCGGCTGTGTGAAAAATTTCCTTCAGGGTTTTGTGTTGACCGGAACTATTCAGAAAACTATAGCTATTGAAAATCCTGTCTTGCAATAATATTGAGTGATCTCTTCTTTCCGCAATGAGAAAATCAATTTGTTCAGAATGATCAGTTGACTTGTCATCTTCCAGGGAACTAATTGCATTATTGATTCTCCCAAGTTCGATCATACCAGTATTTACAAAACTTTCATTAGCCAGTCCATCAAAAACAGGAGGAACAAAATTAGGTAGATGATTGGAACCTGCGAGTTTTCCTGAGAAGGCAGCAATATATCCGATTTGATCTTGCTCATTAACTACGACCAGAACACCGAACATTTTACCGATCACAGCACCATCTTTATCATTTGCAAGTCCGAAGTTGTGATTCCACTGCGATTGGTTTAGAAGAAGCGATTGTAAGTCCTCTGCAGCAATTTTACACAGCGGGTGAACTGGTATTGTATTTTTGAAACAAATAGGTTCTGAAGCCACAGAAACTTGAGGAACAAAGGGAATAAAAAAATCAGAAACTGTTTTCATAAGTGTTAAGCTCAACGTTTGGATTCCTATCAACGAAGTGCTTTTGAGATCAACTGATGGGCATGAAAAAAAAAGCCCCACTCTTTCGAGCGAGGCTTTTATAATTTACGGCGACGACATACTCTCCCGAAAGTTACTTCAGTACCATCTGCGCAGTTGGGCTTAACTTCTCTGTTCGGAATGGGAAGAGGTGGACACCAACGCTAAAATCACCATAAAAGTCTTAGATACAATTATGACATATTAGAGAAAGAAAACAAACAAACAAAAATCAGTGGAGATTATCAGATAAAAAGTTTACGGGCAATTAGTATTGCTCAGCTTTGTCATTACTGACTTTACACTTGCAACCT
>JBMQEM010000154.1:0-17801 GCA_049363815.1 Bacteroidota bacterium | reverse complement strand
CGCAGATCTCGCAGATCTCGCAGAAAAATCGCAGAATTTCTATCGGAAATAAACTCCCGTTCTTAGTTCACTAAATCTGAGATCTGCAGAAAAAAATTGAGCAGAATTTCTTCTCCAGTAAACTTCATAATGTCATCGATGTACGCACCAAGTCTGTGCCAAATCTGCGCGATCCGCGAGATCTGCGGGAGAAAAGTTACAGTGAAAAAATTTCCCGCAGATCTCGCAGATCTCGCAGAAAAATCGCAGAATTTCTATCGGAAATAAACTCCCGTTCTTAGTTCACTAAATCTGAGATCTGCAGAAAAAAATTGAGCAGAATTTCTTCTCCAGTAAACTTCATAATGTCATCGATGTACGCACCAAGTCTGTGCCAAATCTGCGCGATCCGCGAGATCTGCGGGAGAAAAGTTACAGTGAAAAAATTTCCCGCAGATCTCGCAGATCCCGCAGAAAAGTCGCAGAATTTCTATCGGAAATAAACTCCCGTTCTTAGTTCACTAAATCTGAGATCTGCAAAAAAAATCATCGGCAATCTTCTCAATGAGCCGTGCACATTTATTCCCAAAAAAATTACCCTTTTTTCAACTCAAACTTTTCTCCATCAAAAACACCATACGTAAAATACTGGATCCAGTCACCCAGATTGATGTATCTGCTTGAATCTATTTTAATGTCCAGAGGCAAATGCCTGTGTCCGAAGATCAGGTAGTCAAAGTGTTTCTTTGCAAGAATTTCTTTTGAGTAAATCACCAGCCATTCTTTTTCATCGCCAAGAAATTTTTCATCAGAGGTGCCTGTTGCAATTCTGCTTTTCTTAGAAAAATAATTTGCAATGCCAATGCCGAAATTCGGGTGCAATCTTGCAAAAAGCCATTGGCAAACCTTGCTTGCAAATACTTTTTTTATGAACTTATATCCATGATCCCCCGGACCTAGTCCATCACCATGACCTATATAAAATGATCTGTTATTATAATTTATCTCTATCGGTGCCCTGTAAATAGTAACATTGAGTTCTTTCTCAAGATAATCAAAAGTCCACATGTCGTGATTCCCTGTGAAGTAATGGATCTTAATTCCGGAATCACTCAATTCGGCAATCTTGCCAAGCAATCGTACATAGCCGCGCGGTACTACCGTTTTGTATTCAAACCAGAAATCAAAAACATCGCCCAGAAGGTATATTTCTTCAGCATCGGATTTAATAGTATCCAGCCATTTAACGATCTTTTTTTCGCGTTCAAGACTCTTCTCATAGGTAGGAACACCAAGATGAAAGTCTGAAGCGAAGTATATTTTTTTCCCTTGTTTCACTGTCTGAATGTGGTGCGAATATAACTCAAAGGATTGAGTTTCTGCAGATGTAATTCAAATCTGATAAGATCTGTCGTATTGAGTTCATTCTGATCGATCACGTATTTTATATCCCGTGAATATGCAAACGGGAGATAGATTGAAAGCACATCCTTCATGACCGGCAATTCTACACCGAGTTCCCAGGAGATTCCATAGTTTTCATCAGCTCCGATCTTATTTGCATCATTGAAAGTTCCAATGTTTGCATAAAGTCTGAACGGAATAAAACCGGGTAGAGTAGTACTAGCATTCAATCCAACCATCCACTGGTCTGATTTTCTGTAAAACCGGGTAGGTGCCGTAAAACCTGCAGCATTCCTGATGAACTGATGCGAGAATAATCCTGTTGATTCTGTTCTTCCAAGAAAAATATCGTTGTATAAATAATCTCCTGAACCTGCTGTCCCGCTTAGATTATATCTGTAGTCTACATCAGGTTTATTATTTACGTCGTTCATGGATATATAACCTCCGAAAAACCGTGTGTAAATTCCTTTCCCTTTTTTTCCATAACAGTAAAACTGTTTCAATTCCGTATAGATCTTGAAAAAATCTTCATTATACTCAGTTGCCACCCGCTGACTTCCGGCATCAAGAACATTTGAATTCACGCGACGATATTCTGCTTTCAGGTAATTGTAATTGAATTTTTTTGGTGCATATGTATAAACATACCCGGGACCTTGTGGGATATTTCCTTCAGATACATCCCTTCTCACAAAAACATTTCTGATCTCAAATTCTTTGGTAATGTTCTTTTGCGGATGCGGTCGAAGAAAAGAAAAAATGATCCTTGTGTCTGATTTTGTAAAATTGAGGTAGTATGTATTTTCAACTCCCGTGAGGGTGTTCAATGTAATGTCTTTTTCATATGCATAGTGTCCGATGGTTTCCTGGACGGTTATCTTCTGAATTAATTTATTCTTTCTGTAAAAATGATACCGGAGATCGGCTCCACCGGCAGGGCCTTTTGTGCCGACAGCATACAAAGGCATTAATGCAAATTCAAATGGTTTTTCGTGAAAAGAAACGTTATGTAAAACAATTCCTCCCATAAAGGAATTATAATTGTTGAAACCAACTACAGGAGCATAAAATAATTGTGTCCGGTCCGGATTTTCAACAGCAGTTAGAAACTGAAGATTCAATTTTTCAGTTTTTCTGAATGATCCGCTACTCCTGATCGTATTGTTCCTACGGTCGAGTTCAGGAATTATTCTGTTAGCATCTATCTTGTAAACAGCACCTGGTTTGAAGGGTAATTCAACGGACTTCGATCCTGAAAAGCCTTCAAGCAAAATGGAATTTTCTGTTTCATTATTGTTAAGAGTGCTTATCCACAACGGACTTTCCACTTCTCCTTTATTCGTTAAAGTAAGAGTTGCTGTTTCACCAGTGATCTTGATCGAACATATCGAATAATCGATCGCTTTATCCGATCTCATCAGGTCATCAAAAAGCCATTTCAGGTCTTTGCCAGATTCTGTTTCAAAAGTCTTTTTAAGGTCATCCGGATCCGGATGCTTGAATTTCCAGTCTGAATAAAACCGTTGCATACTTCTGTCAAACATTTCGTCACCCAGGTAAGCTTTGAGATAATCAAAACTCAATGTGGTCTTGTAATAAACGATGTTACCATAATTTGCACGGGAAAAATTCTGCGCATATTGATCCGGTGAAACATCCGTATGACGCCTGATGGCAGAAAGATAGCGTTCATACTGAATTTGCTTATGATTCACTTTCTCAAGATTCAGGATCTTTCTGAATTTGCCGTATGTGTAAACAGGTTCTAATTGCTTTTCTTTGTCATCAGCGAATTTGGTATAAATATACCTTGTTTCGTAAAAGTTGGTAATACCTTCATCCATCCAGGGGTGCTTGCGTTCATTGATCCCAAACAATCCGTAAAACCAATTATGAAATACTTCATGTGCAATTGTAACATCCAGTTCAAATGCCGAACCGTAATTCCCTATCGCTGTGATCATCGGATATTCCATGCCGCTTCCAGATGCATCTGTAACATCGACAGCAGTAAAGGAATTGTAAGGGTAATCACCGACCCATTCAGACATAAATTTAATTGAACTTGAAATATATTCCGGTGATTTTTTCCAGAAAGAAGCTTCTGCATTTGTAAAGAATGACCAGGTGGTTATGTTTCGTTTGTTTTTTGGTAACTCAAATTCCCCCTTGATCACATGCCAGCGTTTGTCGGCAAACCAGGCAAAATCATGAATGTTGTCTTGTTTGAAATGAAGTGTTTTTGTTTCCTTCGATGAAGCAGGAAAGGTCATCGTGGCCGGAAATTCAGTGAGAGCCATCGTCTCTTTTGCTTTTTCTTCTAACCATGTAATTTCTGATTCTCCATTGACAAGTTCTCCGGTAGCTCCGACAACGTAATTTGAAGGAAGAGTTAATGTAACATCGAATGAACCGAATTCAGAATAATATTCTCCTTTATCGAGATAGCTGAAATAATTCCAGCCGTTTTTGTCATATACTGCCGGTTTTGGATACCATTGGGTAATAAAATAAGCTTGTTCATTATGTCCAAGCCTTGATAATACCGCCGACGGAATTTTCACTTTGAAAGGAGTGGTGATCGTAATGGACTTTCCGGGAAGTAAAGGTTCGGGCAATTTTATTCTGCAGATGTCAATTGTGTCTGTCAGTAATTCCCATTCAAGTTTTTTTATGCCTGTCTTAAAATCCAGTGAATCAATATTACCAAGATCACTTTCATTTGCTTCTAGCATGAATTCCGAGCCAACACTGTAAAGTTCATTTGCCAGGATCGTTGATGTATTCTTATATGCATTCGGATACAAATGAAAATACAAAACTTCAAGAGTGTTCTGCGAATTGTTTTTATAGGTTATTTCTTCATTGCCCCGGAGTTCGTGATTTACATCATCAAGTGTGACCTGGATTTTATAATTTACTTCCTGCTGAAAATAATTCTGACAAAATAGTGGATGGCATAGAGAGAAGAATAATAAAATTGAAAGAAATATCTTCATCTAATCCGTTTAATTTATTTACCTGAGTTGATGGCCAGACTTACTTTGTCGTACAGATCATGACCTTTGATCCCTTTGGCAATGATCACACCTTCACGGTCTATTAAAATATTGAATGGAATTGCCTGGACCTGATATTGTTTTACTACTGGACTTTCCCATCTCATCAGATCACTCACCTGAATCCATGTGATCTTATCATTGATCACTGCTTCATTCCATGCTTCTACATTGTTGTCAAGAGAGATCCCATAAATTTCAAAATCTTTTCCTTTCAGTCTTTCATAAGTGGCTACGAGATCCGGATTTTCAATTCTGCATGGAGCACACCAGCTTGCCCAGAAATCAATCAAAACAACTTTGCCTTTTAAAGAAGATAAACTAACGGGCTTTCCCTCGAATGTATTCAAGGTAATGTCCGGAGCTACGCTTCCTGCCGGTAAAACATTTAACTCACCGATAAGGGTAGTGAAATCTGCCACATATTTGTTATTGGGATATGTAGAAAATAATTTTTTCTGCAATTCCTGTAGCAAGCCAAGTTCCGATTGCTGGTTCACAAATTTTGTTGCCGACAATGAAACGATTGAATTCAGGTTCTGGCGAATAAAATTTCTTGCAAATTCTTCCATTGTCAATGCATAGTATTCCTGAAGATAAGAACCGATTGAATCGGCAACAACCGGGTTCTGATTTCTTATATTTACATACAATGTATTCAGGGAGTCACTTAATGTCTTGTCGTAACTTCTCAGGATCCTCAACAGTTCACTGTCCTTCGAACCTTTCACCTTGTAAGATGCTTCCAGGTTTTTTGCATCAGCATCAACACTTACGCTTTCGCCGGCTTTCAGAACAAGAAAGATCAGGTTTACACTATCGGTTCTGAGAATATAGTAATCAGTTTCTCCTGCCGGATTCTTCAGCTCAAAAGATCCTTTCTTATCGACCTTGCTGGAGTCAAGATTCTGGTCTCCATTCTCTGTGATCTGTTGTAGAAAGACATATTCGCCTTTGAAATTATTCAGCTTACCGGAAATGGTTCCGTTTTTATTTTTGTCTGAGCAGCCTAGAAAGAATAATGCTACGGCAATCAGAAACAAGCCTATTGATCTGTTTTTATTCAGCATTCACAATGTTGTTTAAACTAAGAACTATTTTGTACCCACCGTTACAGATTTTGATCCACTGCTTCTTTTTCCTTTTACTGAAACAGAATAATTTCCAGCCGAAATATTGTCAAGTGAAATTTTATTAACAGTATTTTTTTCTGCAATTTTTGATGCAACTACTTTCCCACTTACATCGATCAGTGAAATAATTTGTTCGTCATCATTATTGGAAATAGAAATGTTAAGTTCGCTGACAGCAGGGTTGGGATATATAGTGATTCCGGCATCTGAATTCACCGTCTGAATATTGGTAGGTAAACCGGATACGTCAAGAACGAATAAGCCTAGTTGCATATCACTTGCTAAAATAACACCGCTAGGTAATTTTGTATATGCAGCCCAGCAACCTTGATAGGCCGGCTGCGGATAAGTTCCTGTTGGATTTTGTGGGTGCGTGTCAAAGAAACCGACCTGAACCGGTGATTGAGGAACTGTGATATCATAAACATAGAGTCCGTCCTGATAAGCTGCCATATATAGCAAATTGCCTTCTACATACGGATTATGGGGCGTACAACCCGGATTCGAATTCATAGTACTTAAGACAGTCGGATTGCTGATATCGCTTACATCAACGATGCTCCATGGCATTCCGTCCGGTACTTCATCACACATGTATAAGTACCGGTGATCCGGAGAAAGTTCACTGCTGTGATTGTATCGCTGTGTTGGGAAATTTGTAAGTGAACCCAGATTTATAAATTGATTCAACGTTTCATCAAATTTAAAAATATACAAGCCCTGATAACCACAACTTGCATAAACAGTATCGTTAGAGACAAACATATCATGGACGTGATTGATAGCAGGGAAATCAGCATCCAGACGTCGGATCTCTGAAGGCAATGCCGGATTTGAGAGTGAAAATACAGTCATACTTGAAAAACCGCCAACACCGCTTACTGATGCAACGTAAAGTTTATTTCCTTCTATGAATAATGTATGCGCGTGAGTAAAGATCGAATTGCTGTCATAAATTACATTCGCTGAATCAGGCAGTGTGGAAAGGTCGGCAATTTGCAAACTGTTATTTCCGCCATCATCACTGATGATGTAAAGATAATTTCCAAACGTCTTATATTCATGCCAGATCGCATCTGTCTGACGATGCGGGATGTAATCTGCCTGGATGAGGTTAGATGGATCTGTAACATCAATAATATAGGTTCCTGCTGTGGATCCGATAATTCCATATTCGTGGAGAGTTGTAGGGTGAACCCAGCCCCAGCAAGACTGATAACGGATCCCATAGACCGGTTCGGCTGTAACAGTTGTATCATCGAACTGTCCGAGCAAAGTAATATTCTGGAATGTAAATTGAGCTTTTAATGCAAGACTAAAAAGTATTGCAAATGTTAACATCGTAATTTTTTTCATTGAGTATAGGGATGTGAAGTGTTGTCTTAAGATCTGATCTGTTGTAACTCAGATACGGGATTGATTTATTTTGCAGTGAATGGTACGAAGATAACGATACTCTGTGGAACTTTTAAATTTTATGTTTGAAAGGAATTAGTTTTTTCTAACAAAATCAGTAATCATTTTGTTGAATTTCTCCTCTTCCTGATGTATAAAAACTTCAATAGGAAGAAAGAAAATAGGGAGTTTCTGAATGGCAGGATCGATCTCCGGGTCCCGAAGCCGCATGGCGTCTTTTTCAGTCGTTACAATGATCTTACTCTGATTGGCAATATTATTAAACGTTTCAGTTATCTTTTCCAGATCCTTTGAATCGAATTCGTGATGGTCTGGGAAAATAAGGATCTCCAGTTTATCAGTGTGCCTACGCAAATATTCAATCAGCCCTGACGGATTTGCAATTCCGGTTACCATCAGTATCGTGAATCGCTTTTCCATATAGTAACTTGCACCCATGTGCATTGGACTTTGCTGACCAAAAACTTTATTGAACTCACCATATTTCAAATAGGAAAAATACACCTGTTGATTTTCTGTTGGTTGAATTACTTCTAGAATATTCTTCTTTTCAATAGGAACCAGAATAGAAGGTGACTTCGAGACAATGATAACATCGGCTCTGCTTTTCGAAGACATCGGTTCGCGTAAATTTCCTGCAGGCAATAAGTAGTTTTCCTTGAAAATAAATTCATACTCCAGCAGTAAAATATTTAATCCGGGTTTGACATACCGGTGCTGGAAGGCATCGTCCATCAGAATTACCTGCGGCTTTTGAATAGAATGTATGAGTGCTTCAATTGCATCAGTTCTTTTTTCTGCAACATTCACTGAGATCTCAGGGAACTTTGTAAAATACTGCATTGGCTCATCACCAATTTCTTTTGTGTTGCAATTTCCTTTCGCGTGTAGATAGCCTTTAGAACTGCGGCCATAACCTCTGCTGATAGTGGCTACCTTATAACTTTTTCTCAGCAACCGGATGAGATATTCAATATGAGGAGTTTTTCCTGTGCCACCGGTGGTCAGATTTCCAACCGCTATTATAGGTGTGGAATAGGAGTTCGATTTCAATATACCCTTGTCGAACATGAAATTTCGCACCCAAACGATCAGACCGTAGAGTGGCGAAAAGGGTAAAAGTAACTTTCTCCAGTTTTGCACAGCGGCAAATTACAAAAATTCGAATGATTGCAATTTTTTGTAGTATTGAGGATTGAAAAAAAGAACATGGCTACAATAAGAGACATTACCAACTATCTGGAATCCATTGCTCCATTATCGTTTCAGGAGTCTTATGATAACAGCGGACTGATCGTCGGTGATCCGGCTACAGAAGTAACAGGGATTACTATTTGCCTCGATAGTACTGAAGAAGTCATCAACGATGCTATGAAAAATGGCTGCAATCTCATAATTGCACATCATCCGGTCGTTTTTTCCGGTTTGAAAAAATTCAATGGAAAGAATTATGTTGAAAGGACTGTCATTTCAGCGATAAAGAATAACGTAGCGATCTATGCCATACATACCAATCTGGACAATGTGATGGAAGGTGTAAATAAAATGATCGCAGATAAGATTGGATTGATAAATCTCAGAATTCTGTCGCCAAAAGCAGGTATTTTGAAGAAATTGGTTGTTTTTGTTCCTGCCGATCATTCCGAAAAAGTCAGGAATGCCTTGTTTGAAGCCGGTGCCGGAACGATTGGAAATTATGACCAATGTAGTTTTAACACTATTGGAACCGGCACTTTCCGTCCGGGTGAAGATTCGTCACCTTTTGAAGGCAAAATTGGTCAGCGATCAGAAATTCTGGAAACCCGTCTCGAGGTGATCTACGAATCACGAAAAGAAAAGGCCATCATCAATGCTATGAGATCTGCTCATCCGTATGAAGAGGTTGCTTATGATGTTTATGCCTTATCAAATGAATATCAGCAAGTTGGAAGTGGTATGATTGGAGAATTACCTGAGAATATGGACGAAATCACTTTTTTAAAGCATGTAAAGCAGGTTATGCAGGCCGGTACAATTAAATACACAGCCCTTACCGGAAAACCTGTGAAGCGGGTAGCTATCTGTGGGGGTTCCGGTAGTTTTTTGTTAAACGAAGCCTTATCCTCTGATTCTCAGGTATTTATAACGTCAGATTATAAATACCACCAGTTTTTTGACGCAGAGGGTAAAATTGTAATTGCAGACATTGGGCATTATGAAAGTGAACAGTACACAATGGAGCTTTTAAAGTCGTTAATTCTGAAAAAATTTCTTAAATTTGCCGTCCGTTTAACGGAAGTAAAAACGAATCCGGTCAATTACCTTTAAAAGTGGTGATCTTATTCGAATTTATTTCAGAAGAAATGAAGAAATTTTTCAGAAGATGGACTTCTGAATTTGACAAACTAAAACAATTATCATAACGTGAGCCTATCAAAAATAGCTAAAGCGAAGATCAAACAAAAAGAACAGGTAGCATTCAAACCTCGTAAAATTGAAAAGATCATCGACGTAAACCGTCTTGAAAAAAAGCTGGAAGAAATTATGGCATTAGATCATAATGAATTTACAGTTGAGGAGCGTTTGAAAGCTTTATATGTATTACAGGAAATTGATTCCAACATCGATAAGATCCGTACCATTCGTGGTGAATTACCTATGGAGGTAGCAGATCTTGAAGATGAGATTGTAGGTTTGAATACACGCATTTCCAATATCAATGAAGAAATTGCGAATCTTACAGATCAGGTTAACAAGAAAAAACAAGCTGCCAAAGATTCAAAGGAGCAGATCAAGAAATATGAAGCTCAGCAGGATAAAGTAAAAAATAACCGTGAGTTTGATTCATTGAATAAAGAGATCGAGTTTCAGAATCTGGAAATTCAATTGTCAGAAAAGCGTTCAAAAGAATTTGCAATTGAAGTCAGTAACAAGAATTTAATTCTTGAAGAGACTCAGAATATTCTTAATGACCGCGAATCAGTTTTGAAATTAAAGCAAACTGAACTTGCCAGTATTGTTGAAGAAACAAAGAAAGAAGAAGATCAGTTAGTGAAGATAGCGGCAAAAGCCCGTACCATCATCGATGAGCGTTTACTTGCAGCTTACACTCGTGTTCGTACAAATGCAAGAAACGGTTTAGGTGTTGTTGCAATTCAACGTGATGCTTGTGGTGGTTGCTTTAACAAGATCCCGCCTCAACGTCAGCTGGACATTCGTCAGCATAAGAAAGTGATCGTTTGCGAACATTGCGGACGGATCCTTGTCGATCCGAAGATCGCTGATGAAGAAGCAGTAGTAGCAGAATAATCTTCACATAAATTATTAAAAAAGGATTTCATTTCGGTGAAGTCCTTTTTTTTTGGGTAATGTTTTTTACTTTGTGGTAAATTTCTGAACAGGAATTTAAGACTAATTGCTGTTAAACTTAATTGGTGAATGAGAGTTTGTTTTCTTCTGATATCTTTTGTCCTTACCTCAAAGCTGAGCATTGCTTATTATGAATTCGACGATAATTTGAAATCGGCCTATTCATCGATCATGTCACTCGATTTTGAAAGATCAAATTCAATTTTAATTCAGGAAAGAAAAGAAAAGCCGGGGAATGACCTGTTAATTCTGTATTCAAATTACATAGACTTTCTGAAAGCATTCATTTCTGAAGAAGATACCTATTTCGATTCTTTTAAAAAGAAGTCGACCGAAAATCTGAAATCACTCGATAAAAAAAACGAGAATCTTAGTTCTCCATTTCATCAGTATGCGAAAGCGGAAATCCTTATTCAGCAGGCACTAGTAAAGGTGAAGTTCCGTGAGTACGTTTCTGCTGCCACTGATATCAGAAAAGCGTATCGTCTGATTGAAAAAAATAAGATCGCCCATCCGTCCTTTCTTTTAAATAATAAATTATCAGGATTCCTGGATGTAGTAATAGGCGCTGTTCCACGCGAATATCATTGGCTCGTAGAGATCGCAGGAATGGAAGGTTCTGTTGCTCAGGGAACGTCCGATCTGAAATCACTCTTCAAAGCACTGGAAAAATCTGAATTCAGTTGTTACCGTGAGGAATTACTTTTTTACCTGAGCAACCTGTATACTACTTTCAACGCCGGAGAAGCCGACTTGATGGAGTGCTTGCTTTTAATCCGCCCATATTCTGAGAACAGCACGTTGATGCGTTATTGTACTGCAACCATTCTGATGAAACTTGGGCGAAATGATGATGCATATTCGTTTCTTAAGGACCCGCAGAATTACATGAATGGATTCCCTGTTAATTATATGTACTACAAACTTGCATTGAACAAACTGCATATGATGGATCTTTCTGCAGCAGCGGATTTCGAAGAATTCATTAAACGCTTCAAAGGGAAAAATTATATTAAATCGTCCTATCAGAAACTTGCCTGGATCGAACTTCTGAAAAACAATCCGCAGGGATATTATAGTTATATGTCCAAATGCAGAACGCTTGGAACGGCCTTTATTGATGAAGATAAAGCAGCAATGAGTGAATCTGCAGAAGCAGAACCCGGAAATCGAATTCTGTTACGGTCCAGATTGTTGTTTGATGGAGGATATTATCAAGAAGCTCAAGAGGAATTAGCCGGAGTTCCACTAGATAGTTTTCCGAAATACAGGGATCAGCTTGAAGTAACGTATCGTCTTGCAAGGATCTACCAGAAGACTGGACAGGAGGAGAGGGCAATTGATCTTTACAGGAAAACCATTGAGAATGGTTCAGCCGCAACTTTCTATTTTGCAGCTAACAGTGCTTTGATTTTGGGAATCATCTTTGAAGAAAGAAAAGATCTTGTCCAGGCGGAAAATTATTACAAAAAATGTCTGTCCATGGAACGTCATCAGTATCAAAACAGCATCGATCAAAAAGCACAGGCCGGATTGGATCGGATCAAGTTGCTCAGGAATGTTGAGTGATTGTGGATGGGGGGAGGTTTAATAAGAGTGAAGAGTGAAGAGTGAAGAGTGAAAAGTGAAAAGGGTGGAAGTAGGGGTTCAATTGAAGAGCTGCAGATGATTCAAAATATGTCAGCTTTTAGATGTACTTCTTTATTACATTAGTTTTTCAGGCAACGCAGATATGTAATTTTATATATAAACCATCTCTGAAATCAACCGTCAACCTTCCTTTACCCTATTTGACCTTTAACATTTAACATGTGACTTTTACCCCGAACCTTCAACTTTAAAACACCTTAAAACTTAAACCCGCAAGTGATTGTAAAGTTATGTGTCGTAACATCATTCTTTACACCTTCAACGCTTTCATTTATTAAACTATAAGGTTGAAAATACTGATTACTTTGAGAGTAAAGGTAGCCAAGATCAAGGAAGAAGTTTTTCTCTTTCATTCCGATTCCTCCTGAATATCCTATTTTCGAATAATCACTGCCGCTGAAAGTGTAAGTTGATTTTACCGGAGAAGTTGTATAGTTCACACCACCGCGGAAACTTAAATTAAGATATTTCCATTCTGTTCCCACTCGGATAGTGTGAGTCACATCGTATTTTGCCTGAACTAATTTATTTTCATCGAAGAAACTGTAATTGGTAGAATTGAAACGGGTTGAACTGTAATCGTTCATTTCATAATCAATACCTAAAATTCCCATGTTCTCGAAAATGAATCCAAAGCTTCCAATAGCTTTAAATGGAGTTGTCATTTCATAATCAAATGATCCATCTGCCGATTCAGCTGTGTAAGATTGTCCGTTGACAAACTTGCTGGTCATGAAATTCTTGTAATCGTCATGCATTGTATACCAGGTAGGAGTATGGATTGCCATACCGAATCTGAAAAAATCAGCTGGACGATAGATCAATCCGAATTTAAAGTTAACTCCGGCACCATCTGTAGTGAGATTTTGTTTGAATTCATAACTCTTCAGTGAATCGATCACATTTGAGTTAGTGATCTCTTCATAAGTTGATTCTTCTGAATAGCTGATCGAATTGATTCCAAGAGTGGCTCCGATATAAAGCTTGTTGTTGTAATTTCCTCCAAACGTAAAAACTGTTTCGCCTTTTGATCCACGGCCTTCCTTTGAGTAGCGTTGTGTCTGACCATACTCGGAAATTGCCGGAGAATATTGAGTAGTAGCAGTATCATTATCCGGATTGATCAGATAAGTATAGTAAGCCAGGTATTCATAGAAACTGTTGAGTGAACTGTAATCCAGATTTCCTGCATTTTCAGCAAAGTAATCAAGCATTGAGTTGTCGGGATTCTTTCCTTCGAAATTTATTCTTGAATGATAATTGTCCTGACGGTTATAACCAAATCCGAAGCTCCAGCTTTTCCATCCTTCGCTTCCTTCATCCTTTCTTAGTTTATTGGTAAGAACGATTCCGGCATTTCCGAAATTAAAATTGAATTTATTTTCACTAATCTGGTTTCCGAAAAAAGTTGATTTTGTATTTGCAGCATAAATGGAAGGGGTAAATGTGACTTCCGAACTTCTGTAGATTCCAATACCTGCAGGATTGGTTGAGAGTCCGGAAAATTCTCCTCCCAGTGCTCCAAAAGCACCTGACATTGCTGTGTATCGTGCTGTACCGGTAATGGACGTTCCTGAATATCTGAAGGCGTCAGCATCGGTTTGAGCATTCGAATGAGTTGAAGCAACAAAGAACGCTGTACATAAAACCACTGATTGAAATATTTTTTTCATAATCTGTTTCTTAGTCTTTGATAAAAAAAGCCCGCATGTAGTATAGTTCTCTCTCTTTTTCCATGCGGGCTGTACACTTTGGGATTAATAAATATTATCTTCTTTTGCCACCACCGCTATTATTGTTATTGTTGTTGTTCCCTCTTGAAGGGGCAGGACTTGATGGAGCAGGATTTGAAGGTGCTGAACGCTGGTAGTCATTTGATTTTTCCTGCTTGTATTGTTTTGGTTCATTACGAGGCTGGAAGATCGGTGTTCTTGACTCATTGCGTGGAGTTGAGTTTATCTCTTGCTGAGGTTGTTTGTAATTCTGTTCACGAACCGGTTCTTGTTTTGGAGTGAACGTATTACGGGAATTGTCGTTGATCTGGTCTGAATTGCTTTTTGGTTGAGCGTTATCAGGACGAGAATTAATATTATTATTTCTTGAATCGCCATTTTGATTGTTGTTTTGATAGTTGTTTTGATTATTATTCTGACGAGGATTAGTTTCCGGACGAGAATTATAATTTTGATTCTGATTCTGCTGAATATTATTCTGGCGTGGATTAGACGGCTGATTATTATTCTGGCGCGGAGTAGTCTGCTGATTATTCTGACGCGGTGTAGTTTGCTGATTCTCCTGGTTATTCTGACGTGGAGTTGTCTGCTGATTATTGTTTTGTTTCGGCGGTGTTGTATTTCTTATATCGCCGTTGTTATTATTGTTGCGTGGATTAACCGGTTGTGTTCCGGGACGAACATTTTGATTTTTACTGTCATTGTTTGCAGGCATTTCTCCTGTATTTGTTTTTCCGGGAACTCCACGGTCGTTGGTGTTTTTAACATCACCATTTATTGAAGGTTTACCGGTTGTGCCTCTGTCGTCTGAATTTTTAACATCAGTCTTAGATGGTCTTGTCTGAGCCGGGATATTTTCACGAGATGGAGTAGAAACATCACTATTACCTTTTCCAATTTGTGAATTGTTCAATTCACCTCTTGGCTGTACTGTTTTTCCAGGACGGTCAAGTGAAGTTCCACGTACATCCAGATCAGTTGTTCCTGTTCTTGGAATTTTTCCCTGAGCAACTGCAGTTTCAAATTTTTGTCCAATTGAACCCACAGTACGACCTGAACCGCCACGTGGAGTATTTCCACCTACAGAACCGCGTGGTCCATAGTAATGACTATTATCATCATATGAATTGTAGTAATAAGGATTTGTATTTCCGGCATAGTAACCGTTCCAGTAACCATCGTTATAACCATTATAATAACCATTGTTATAACCATTATGATATCCGTGATGGTAACCACCACCATACCATCCTGAATTCCAGTATGGATTATATCCCCAATAAGAAGAGTATCCGTATCCGAATCCACCACCATAACAGAATGGCTGACTGTAGTAATAAGTTGGTGCCCACCAGTTATAGCCTAAATAAATACTGACTCCCCATGAATTTGGAGAATAATCATACCAGTAAGAATTAGTATAGTATGGATCATAATAAGCATAACCTATAGCTGGTGTATAAAAACGACGGATACGGGAAGAGTATTCATAGTCGTAATAATCGTCGTAATAGTTATTAGTGATATAGGTATTTCCCTGGCCATCTGTACTCTGGGAAGAAGTAGAATACTGATTTGAAGGGGCGCTATAATCATTTGATGAATTATAGCTGTCGTTGGAATTCTGATTTGTACCTTGGTTCTGATCAGAGTTCTGGTTCGATTGAATATCCTGGTTGTAATTGTTATTGTTGCTGCTGTATTCATTCGCTGGAGCAGCAGGGGTAGCCGGATAAGTTTGTTGAACCGGAGCCGGATTATTTTTTGTTGAATAATAAACATCATCCTGAGCTGTTGAACCTGCATGATAAGTTGAAGTACACGCAGAAGCCGATAAGATGATGGCAATTCCGATTAGTGATTTGAGATTTTTCATTTGGGGTTCCCCTTTCGCTCTTTAGACTATTATTATTAGAGTAATTTTAATGCAAATTTTAATTATTACTTTTGTTACCGACGATTTACAAACACCGTACCAAAAACTATATGAGTAAAGCACTTCCTACACGAGCAGACAATTATTCCCAATGGTATCAAGACCTTGTTGTTAAGGCAGATCTGGCAGAAAATTCTGCTGTCCGGGGTTGTATGGTCATTAAGCCATATGGTTACGCAATATGGGAAAAGATGCAGGCAATTCTGGATAAAATGTTCAAGGATACCGGCCATTCTAATGCGTATTTTCCACTTTTTATACCAAAATCATTCTTTGCCAAGGAAGCTTCCCACGTGGATGGCTTTGCCAAAGAGTGTGCCGTTGTCACTCATTATCGCTTAAAAAACGATGGAAAAGGCGGAATTATGGTCGATCCGGATGCAAAACTGGAAGAAGAACTGATCGTAAGGCCTACTTCTGAGACCATAATCTGGAATACCTACCGGGGCTGGATCGAGTCGTACCGCGACCTACCTATCCTGGTCAACCAATGGGCGAATGTTGTCCGCTGGGAAATGAGAACAAGATTGTTCCTTCGGACAACAGAGTTTTTATGGCAGGAAGGTCATACAGCCCATGCGACCGCAGAAGAAGCAGTTGAGGAAACACGCAGAATGCTGGATGTCTATTCTGATTTTGCCGAGAACACCTTGGCAATTCCGGTATTGAAAGGAGTAAAAACTGCGAATGAAAGATTTGCCGGAGCCCTCGATACCTATTGTATTGAAGCAATGATGCAGGATGGAAAAGCACTACAGGCAGGAACTTCTCATTTCCTTGGACAGAATTTTGCAAAAGCATTTGATGTGCAGTTTACAAATCGGGAAGGAAAGAGAGAATTTGTCTGGGCAACATCCTGGGGTGTATCGACTCGTTTGATGGGTGCCTTGATCATGGCGCACAGCGATGATGAAGGACTTGTTCTTCCACCAAAACTTGCTCCGATTCAGGTGGTAATTGTTCCGATCTATAAAGGCGATGAACAGTTAAAGCTGATCACTGAAAAAGTCGATAAGATCATCAGTGAGTTAAAAGCAAAAAACATTTCTGTTAAATACGACGACAGAGATACACATAAGCCGGGCTGGAAATTTTCGGAATATGAATTGAAAGGCATTCCGGTTCGGATCGCAATTGGTCCCCGCGACCTTGAAAACGGGACGGTAGAAGTTGCTCGACGTGATACGAAAGAAAAATCGGTCATGCAGCTAACGGATCTCTCTGTCAAGATCGAGCATTTACTTGAACAGATCCAGGACAATATTTACAGACGGGCTTCTGATTTCAGGGAAAGCCATACATACAAGGCAGATACATATGATGAATTCAAATCCAGATTGGATGAAGGTGGTTTTGTACTTGCACACTGGGATGGAACATCAGAAACAGAAGAAAAAATAAAGGACGAAACGAAAGCAACCATACGTTGCATACCAATCGATAATAAGCTGGAATCCGGAAAATGTATTTATTCCGGAAATCCTTCGACGCAGAGAGTGGTTTTTGCAAGGTCTTACTAAAACCAAAAAATGGCTGAAGGCAAGTATGATAAAATTGTTGAGTTACTGAAGAAAAAGGTAACACTCAAGCAGGAAGTGTATTCAAAAACAAAAGATGTATTTGAAGAACTCCGGACCATGCTTATTGCTATCAGCAGTGATCTGACCTCGCAGGTAAAAACTTTTGGTGGTGAACTGAATGTTACATTCAAGGATGCGAGTGAGTTTGAAGTTGAATTCACACTTGCTGATGAGACTTTATTGTTTGTAATGCACACCAATATTTTCACATTCGATAGTACCCACGATGTCTGGAAGTCACAGTATGTGCAGCAGAATAAAGACAATGCGTATTGCGGAAAAATATTTATTTACAATTTTTTAAGTGATAGTTTTAAATACAATCGGACCAATGATCTTGGTTATCTTGTAGGTAGGATCTTCATCAATAAGGACAAGCATTTTTTTGTTGAAGGGAAAAAACAATTGAGCTATCTTTATAATGATTTCTCTACATCAGTTATAGATTCAGAATGTCTGATGAAGATCATTGAATCAGCGATTCTTTATAGTCTCGATTTTGATCCATTCACTCCACCATTTGAACAACAGGTACAGATCAGCGTCGGGGACGTGATAAA
>JBMQEM010000153.1:0-17822 GCA_049363815.1 Bacteroidota bacterium | reverse complement strand
TGGTTCTGCAGCTCTTGATGTTGCTGTTCAGGCCTTGCAATTGTCGCCCGGTGATGAAGTCATCATGCCGGCTTTTACGATTATTTCTCCGGCACAATCGGTTGTCAAGGCTGGACTTATCCCTGTACTTGTCGATAGCGATCCGGAAACCTGGAATATGAATGTTGATCTGATCGAAAGTAAGATCACTTCAAAAACAAAAGCAATCATAGTAGTACATATTTATGGATTACCTGTAGATATGGATCCTGTACTTGCTCTTTGTAAAAAATATAATTTACTGCTTATTGAAGATGCTGCAGAAATGCATGGCCAGACATATAAAGGAAAAGTATGTGGGTCTTTTGGTGACATCAGTATTTTCAGTTTTTATCCGAATAAACATATTACTACCGGCGAAGGCGGAATGATCGTTTGCGATTCTGATCACCTTGCAGCCCGTTGCCGTAAGCTGAGAAATCTTGCCTTTGAACCGGATGGACGCAGGTTTATCCACTTCGAGCTGGGATGGAATTACAGAATGACAAACATGCAGGCAGCATTAGGCCTGGCACAACTTGAGCGGATCGAAGAGCACATTGAAAAGAAGAGAAGGATCGGTAAATTGTATCAGGAAGGATTATCTTCTTTAAAAGGATTTCAATTTCCTAAAATGAAGACCGGTTATTCTGATAACATTTTCTGGGTGTATGCCCTTGTCGCAGATTCGCAAGAGCTTTGTGAATCGACTGTGGAAAAACTGGCAGCAGAAAAAATTGGTACACGTCCGTTTTTCTGGTGTATGCATGAACAACCTGTATTTCAGAATATGGGATTATTCAGCAATGAAAAATACCCGGTATCGGAACGACTTGCCAGAAATGGTTTCTACCTTCCCAGTGGACTTGGACTCTCTGATAAGGATGTAAATACTGTCATTTCAACTATGAAAAAAATCTGTAGCTGAAATGCTACCGAAGCAGTAATCAATTAATGTATCTATGAAGATCGCAGTTTGGGTTTTATCTGATTATAAGCAGCAAATGGGTGGCGGATTTGCACTTTATGATAAGTTCATCCAGATGATCGATGCTTATAAATTTTCTGATGAACTTGATGTCTGCTTCGTTGGTTATAATCCTGTTTCAAATTATAAATTCAGTAAGAAATATATTCAACTGAATTATTTCGGAAGTGCTTCAATGAATAATAATGGAAAGCAGTCTGTACTGGACTCTTTCCTGAATAAAAAACTTTCGCGCTATTCACACCGGATTTCTCTGTTAAACAAACGGGAAAGAAAGGTGCTTGATGCGAATGATGTTGATCTGTTGTTTTATCCGGTGCAGGGTTTCAGAAAAATTCCTGATTTCCCTTTCGTTGTTTCTAACTGGGACATCGGTCACAAAGCTTCTTATGCATTACCTGAATTAGGAATGAATTACTCTTTCGATTACCGTGAAAAATGGTATTCGAAAAACATCTTTAAAGCTCTGATGGTATTTGCTGAATCAGAATCCGGAAGGGAGGAACTACTTTATTATACTAAATTGAATCCTCAACGTGTGAAGATCGTTCCTTTATTTCCCGGTGGAGTAGTGAATGTCAAAGCAGATAGTGTTGTTCAACAGGAGAAGATCGAAAAACTTTCGCTTCAGAAAGGAAGATACTTTTTCTATCCTGCACAATTCTGGGCACATAAAAACCACTATAATCTTTTACTGGCGTTTAAAAAACTGAATGACGAATTCCCTGATTTAAAAATGGTATTTACCGGTTCAGATAAGGGAAATAAAAATTATATCAGAGAAGTAGTTGCCGCTTTAGGCCTTGAAAAAAATGTCCTGTTTCCGGGATTTGTAGATAATGAAACGATGGTAGGTATTTATTCTAATGCTGCTGCCATGATCATGCCTTCATTTCTCGGACCAACTAATATGCCTTTGCTGGAAGCGAGAGAACTTGGATGTCCTGTTCTGTGTAGTAATCTGCCCGGACATATGGAAATGATGGGCGAAGGTGCTTTGTATTTCGATCCGGCGGATCATCTTCAAATGCTTGACCGGATGAAAAAAATACTTGATCCTGAAACCAGATCTGAACTGCTCAGAAAAGCAGGTGAAAAATTATCGTCCTCTTTCTTTACTTCTGAAAATGCATTGAAGCAACTTGAATTGCATCTTAAAAATTTAATTCCTGTCCGGAAAAGCTGGGGAAAAAGCAATAAAATATTTTAGAACCGGCTATGAAATTCTCCATAATCATCCCATCATTTAATCAGGACCGGTTCATTGCCAGCACGCTTGAAAATGTTGTTCAGCTGAAAAAAATTGCTTTGGAAAAAGGCGTGCAGATGGAGATCATTTTAATAGACAATGAATCAAATGCTGAAGTTCAACGAATAATTGCAGAGTATAGGAAGGATCTCGACCATGTTAATATCAGCAAAGACAAGGGACAATATGATGCGATAAATAAAGGACTGAAAGTCTGCTCCGGTGAGTACTGGACATGGTTAAATACGGATGATCACTTAAATATAGATGGGTTCTTCAGGCTTGCCGAAATTGTAAAGCAGGATCCGGAAATCGATTATATCTATGGTGGAATTGAATATATGGATTCCGATGGTAAACTGATCAGGGATGTAAAGGCAAAAAAGTTTACACTTGATTCACTTGTTAACCGTGACCCCGGAATTTATCAGCCCGGGTCTTTTTTCAAGACTTCCTTTACTTCAAAAATCGGTGAACTGTTATCTTACAGATGTTGCTTTGATTATGAATATATCCTGCGATGTCTGAAAAATAACTCAAAGATATTTGTCTGTGATTTTCCGGTAGCCAGATTCAGATATTACAGTGATTCAAAGACAGGATCGCTGATCCCTGTTTTTATCAGGGAACAATTACTGATCAGTAATGACTACGGAAGAAGAACAACTAGCAAGCTTACTTGGTTCTCAAAATTACGGTTGCTGAAACACCGATTATTTCCGCGCCGATGAAAAAAATCCTTTTACTGGCTGATGAAAAGTCTTCCCATACACAAAAATGGGCTGATGCTGTTAAGGCAATTGGTTATGATGTGATGATCTTTTCTTTTGCCAGTTCAGGAAAAGGGGATCTTCAGAAGTCATCATACATTAAACATTTGTCACGACTAAAAAGAACAATCAGGGATTATAAACCTGATCTTGTTCATGCTCACTATGCAACAAGTTATGGATTACTGGCAGCGCTTTCCGGATTCAAACCTTATCTGGTCTCCGTCTGGGGGTCTGATGTTTTTGATTTTCCCAGAAGATCTTTCGTTCATAAATTTATTCTTAAATATAATCTGAGTCATTCTGAGAATGTAATTTCTTCAAGTAAAGTGATGTCGGAAGAGGTTAAGAAATATTATAATGGACCGGTTACAGTCATTCCTTTTGGTATTGACCTTTCGGTTTTCAAAAGAACAGCTCCGCGGAAAAAATCGATTACGATCGGTATTGTAAAATCAATGGAGGATTATTATGGTATTGAAGACCTGATCAGAGCTTTTAAAACTGTCAGGGAAAAATATGCCGGTATAGAATTGAAATTGCTTCTGGTTGGTGGTGGTTCACAAATTGAGAAATATAAGAATCTTGTTTCCCGCCTGGATCTCGACAGGTTCGTTCTTTTCAAAGGAAAAATTTCGCAGGAACTTGTTCCACAAGAGCACAATGAAATTGATATTTTTGTGAATCCGTCTGTTCATGAAAGTTTCGGTGTCAGTGTACTGGAAGCATCTGCAACTGAAAACCCTGTGATAGTTACCAATGTTGGCGGATTGACGGAGGTTGTGGTCAATAATTCCACAGGTCTTGTCGTTGAGCAGGGAAATCAGGAAGAACTGGTAAAAGCAATATCTTATTTTATAGATAACAGGGAACAAATTGATATTTTTGGAAAAAGGGGAAGAAGCTTTGTTTCTGAAAATTATGACATAAAGAGGATTAATTTTAAGATCAATGATCTCTATTCCTCTTTTTTAAACAGACAAACAAGATGAAAATACTTACTGTAGTAGGAGCAAGGCCACAATTTGTTAAAGCTGCTGCCGTGAGCAGAGAACTTAAACTGCATCCTTCCATTCAAGAAGTTATATTGCATACAGGTCAACATTACGATGAAAAGATGTCGGAGATTTTTTTCCGTGAAATGGATATTCCTGAACCGTTTCTGAATCTTGAGATCCATTCTTCATCACACGGTGAAATGACCGGACAAATGCTCATTGGTATCGAGAAAGCACTGATGCATGAAAAGCCGGATGCAGTAATGGTTTATGGTGATACTAATTCAACTTTGGCCGGTGCACTTGCCGCAGCCAAATTACAGATCAAACTTATTCATGTGGAAGCCGGATTACGGAGTTTCAATATGACAATGCCCGAAGAAATAAACAGGATCCTCACTGACAGAATCTCAAATTTACTCTGTTGTCCGACTGATCAGTCATTACAAAATCTCAAAGCCGAAGGTTTTGATTCTTTCAATGCTGCCGTTGTAAGGACTGGTGATGTTATGCAGGATGCAGCTCTGTTTTATGCAAATCATTCTGCACAAAAGTCATCGATTGTAAGTGAATTGGGATTGAAGAAATTTATACTTTGTACTTTACATCGACAGGAAAATACAGATGACCCCGGACGCCTTAGAAACATTATTGAAGCGATCAATGAAATCAATAAACAGATTCCTGTTGTGTTGCCAATACACCCGCGGACAAAAAAGAAATTGCAGGAAACAGGACTTGTAACCGAATGTAAGACGATTGATCCTGTTGGTTATTTTGATATGATCGAATTGATCCGGAATTCAGCGCTGGTCATGACAGATAGCGGTGGTTTGCAAAAGGAAGCCTATTTCTTTTCCAGATTATGTGTTACACTTCGTGATGAAACTGAATGGGTTGAATTAGTTGAAAACGGATTTAATCTTTTGTCAGGTGCCGATAAACAAAAAATTGTTTCAAATGTCAACCTTTCTTTGAACCGTAAGTTTGAATCAGCAACAGATCTCTACGGTGGCGGAAAAGCCAGCCGGAATATTGTTGAAGCAATAAAGAAGTATATTTAAAATGCGTCTGCTCATCCTCACCCAATATTTTCCACCTGAAGTAGGCGCCCCTCAGAATCGCCTGTTCGAATTAGCTGTTCGTCTGCAGAAAAAGGGTGTGGATATTACTGTTCTTACTGCTATGCCGAATTATCCTGATATGGTCATTCATCGTGACTACGCAGGTAAAAAATATTTTTATGAAGAAATGGAGCAATTAAAAGTACATAGATCATCCATCTATGTTTCAAAAGACCGCTCTATATTCAAACGATTACTGAATTATTTTTCGTTTGTTTATACATCATATAGGATCGGATTAAAACATACCGGTAAATCTGACTACATTTTTTGCGAGAGCCCACCGCTGTTTCTTGGGATCTCTGCATTTTTTCTTGCTAAAAACAAAAAGGCAAAACTGATCTTCAATGTTTCAGACCTTTGGCCGGAAAGCGCTGAAAAACTTGGACTGGTTACTAATAAATTCCTGCTTGGAGTTTCAAAATGGCTCGAAGAATTTCTATATAGGAAATCAGCATTGATTACCGGCCAGACGAAAGGAATTGTTGCAAATATAAAATCCAGGTTCCCTGCCAAAATTGTCTACTGGCTGCCAAATGGTGTTGACTTGAGTTATTATGATCCATCCATGTTTACTGATGCATGGCGATCGACAGCAGGTTTTAATAAAGAGGATAAGATCTTTTTTTATGGAGGTATCATTGGACATGCGCAGGGACTTGACATTATTCTGAATGCAGCAAATCGGCTTAGGGACAGAAGTGAGATCAAGTTTTTAATGTTAGGGGACGGTCCTGAAAAGGAACGACTGATGAAAATTGCAGAAAAACTGGATCTGAAAAATGTTCATTTCAAAGCACCGGTATCGAAAAAAGAAATGCCACATATTGTTGCTGCGATTTCTGCTTCTATCATTCCTTTGAAAAAACTTGACTTGTTCAAGGGTGCGATTCCATCCAAAATATTTGAGTCTCTTGCAATGAAAAAACCGATATTGCTGGGAGTTGATGGTGAAGCGAAAGAATTATTTATTGATGAAGGAAACTGTGGTATGTTCTTTACTCCTGAATCAGAAGAAGAATTGGTGAAAAGTATAATGTACATGGTAGAACATCCTTCAGAAATGAGTAAGTGGAGTGAAAATGCCAGAACATACGTTGATCAGAAATTCAACCGAAATATGATCGCAGATAGATTTTATGATTTATTAATGGAAAATATTAAATAGAAAGTTCTCCGGATATTGCAATAACCGGTGAAAGATAGATGTGAAAATGATCAGCAAGCTGAAAAATATTTTTTTGAATTTCGGGTATATCCTGCCTTTATCGCTTGCATTTGTATTACCATTTGGAATCAATTATACTCTCATAATAATAATATGGGCAGTCTTTTTTCTGTTCTTTAATAACACCGGTAAAGACCTCAAAAATGTTTTTAAAGAAAAGTGGAGCTTTATACTGATCGGATTCTTTCTCATTCATGCTATCGGTTATTTCTTTTCTGCAAATAAAGGTGTTGCTTTATTTGCTATAGAGAAGAAACTCGGATTTCTGATCTTTCCTTTGTTTCTGTTCTCGTCCGGATATACAATAAAGCAGGTAAACAGGATAATTTATACTTTCATTGCTGCATGTGTATTAGCTTCAGTCTTTTGTTTTGTCAGAATAATTTATCTTTATTTTGATCAGGGTCTGACGGATTTTTACTATAAAGATTTCTCCTATTTTATGCACCCAAGTTACTTTGCAATGTATCTGCTCTTTGCATTTATGTTGTTGTTTCTGGTAGCCAAAGAAAGATTACATGGAGTTAAAAGAGTGCATATTGTTTTACCGGCACTTCTATTTGTCGTTTCAATTTTTTTCTGCAGTTCAAAAATGGGATTATTGACAGCGCTGTTGCTCGTCCCGGCTACCCTGATCGTTTCGGAGAAAATCAGACCCGGAATTATCATCGGATCTCTCCTGATCCTTGTCATCAGTCTTTTTGCAATCAGTAAATTTTTTCCGGAACCATTTGAAAGAATCAGGGTTGCTTCCGGTGTTATGTTTTCAAAAAAAGCAATTGATAAAAGTGATGTTGAAAGTACGGCTGTACGAATCCTGGTCTGGGAAGAATCGATAAAGATCATTAAGGAGAATTTTATTTTCGGTACAACGCCCGGCGATCTGACTGATAAACTGGATGCGGCTTATCTGAAGGACGGTTTAACAGGCGCCTATTCAAACAGTCTGAATGCACATAATCAGTTTTTACAAACTTTTATCGGTACAGGGCTTATCGGTTTTATTTTCTTAGCCGCCATGACTTTCTATGCACTTATTCTGTCGATAATCCGGAAAAATTATTTGCTTGCCTTATTCAGTTTACTGATCATTTTGAACTTTACGGTAGAATCGATGTTACAGGTACATGCCGGCTTTATCTTCTTTACATTTTTCTTTTGTCTGATGATCAGATATAATTTTTCAAATACAGCAGTAAAGTGAGTGTTTTACCCTAATAAGTGCGGGAAATTGACCGGAAAAACAAATATTTACCATAATTTTTTTATCTTCGTCCTCCAAAACTTAGTACTGTGATTTTGGTTTTAAAACAAATGAAAGATTGACTAAATGATTCCTTTTTCACCACCCAGGATCGATCAGAAAATTATTGATGAAGTTGTAGATACACTTAAATCGGGGTGGATTACGACCGGACCTAAAACAAAAAAGTTTGAAAAACTTCTCACGCAATATTGTGAGAATAAAAGAACGATTTGTCTGAATTCTGCTACTGCCGGATTAGAGATCATGTTGATCTGGTTTGGTGTGAAAGAAGGAGATGAGGTCATTCTTCCATCGTATACTTATTCTGCAACGGCTAATGTGATCATTCACTGCGGAGCAAAACCTGTTTTTGTAGACGTTAAACCGGACTTCAACATCGATCCTGAAAAAGTGAGAGCAGCAATTACGCCCAGAACGAAGGTCATTATGCCGGTAGATTTTGGTGGCTGGCCATGTGATTATGGTTCGTTGAATATGATTGTAAATGAACCGGAAATAAAAAAACTCTTTTCACCTTCGACCGATGAACAAAAAAAGCTCGGAAGAATTTTCATACTGGCGGATGCAGCACACTCATTGGGTGCCACTCAAAATGGAAAAAAGTCAGGTAACCTGACAGACTGTTCCGTGTTTTCATTTCATGCGGTCAAGAATCTGACTACAGCAGAAGGTGGGGCAGTAGCATTGAATTTTGATCATCTCGATAATGATAAATTGTACGATGAGCTTTGTGTAAAGACTTTACATGGACAAAACAAAGATGCACTTGCAAAAATCCAAAAAGGTAACTGGCGTTATGATATAGTTGAAGCCGGTTATAAAATGAATATGACCGATATTCTTGCCTCAATTGGTTTGGTTGAACTGGCGAGATATGAAAGCGAAACGCTGGTAAAAAGAAAAGCGATCTGTCAGGCTTATAATAAAGCGTTCGAATCAAAGCAGTGGGCAATTCTTCCAGAAACCATAAATGAATCTCAGGAATCTTCCTATCACCTTTATCCGTTAAGAATTGCAGGTATCGATGAAGCTAAAAGAGATAAAATAATGCAGCAGATATTTGATAAAAATATCAGTGTTAATGTCCATTTTATCCCTGTTCCAATGATGTCATTTTATCGGTCGCTGGGTTATTCCATTGACGATTTCCCGGTTTGCTACAGCAATTATTCCTGCGAAATCTCATTACCGGTCTTTTTTGACCTCACTTTTAGCCAAATTCAGCAAATTTCTGAATCCGTTATACAATCCGTTGAAGAAGAATTATATATTCGCACCCTATGAAAAAACTCCTGTTTCTGTTAGTATTAATATCTGCTTCTGTTTTCGGACAGGAAATGGATCTGCGCAGCCGCTCCGAGATCGTTTTGCAACAGTTTATTAAAAATGAATTTCTTAACATCTATCTTCAGATAGATACAGTTTCTATTTCAAAAACAGATACTGCATCTATTGCAAAAAGCTGGAGAAATCTGATCAAACAAAATGGTAAGTATGTAAAGAAACTTAAAGTTGAAAAAACCCTGCAAGGGAATTTTGAAGTATATATTATGGCCTTGCAGTTTGAAAAGAATGAAATTAATTTCCGCGTGATCTGGGGAAAGAACAATAAGATCAAAGGTTATTATTTTACTCCTGTCGATAAAAGACCAAAATACCAGACTCCTTCATATCACAATGCGGCTGCTGCAAAAGAGAAAAAGATCTTAATGACAACCGGTGAATTCAGAATACCGGGAACGCTGATGATCCCTAATACTCCCGGTAAACATCCGCTGGTGATCTTAGTACATGGCTCAGGTGCCAATGATCGTGATGAAACTTTTGGCCCGTTAAAACCTTTCCGTGATATCACTTCCGGATTAACAGCACAAGGAATTGCAGTTCTCAGATTTGAGAAAAGAACAAGGATGTTCAAATCAAAAATGTCTCACATTTCTCCAAACTATACTGTGAAACAGGAAGTACTGGAAGATGTTCAGAGAGCCATTGAAGTTGCTAAAGCCGATACTTCAATTGATACAACGCAAATTTATATTTGCGGACATAGCTTTGGCGGAATGATGCTTCCGCGCATCGCAAAAGAAAATCCATCTGTGAAAGGGCTTATCTACCTTACTCCAAATGCACGTAGACTGGAAGATCTGTTTGTTGCACAGGCGGAATATCTTTCTAATGAGATCGCTGATCCTGAAAGAAGAAAGACAGTGGTCGATTCTATTAAAACATTACGTGATAAAATAAAATCGCTGACTTCTAAAGCTGCCGTTGATAGTTCCCGCATCTTTGATTCACCGGTATCACTTTGGTATGAACTTAGAAATTATGATCAGGTTGAAACAGCAAAGACGTTGGATATACCGATGCTTTTTGTTTTTGGCGGACGTGATTATCAGGTAACTTCTGTAGATTCTGATCAATGGTTTTCAGCATTTAAATCGAATGAAAAAGTTGTCTTTAAAATGTATCCAAAATTAAATCACTTCCTGGTTGCAGGTGAAGGTAAAAGTCTGCCTGCTGAATATGAAAAGCCTGGAAATGTAGATGAAGGTCTGTTAAATGATATTAGTGCCTGGATAAAAGGTGCGAAATAATGAACGATTAATGATATGGTTAAGGGGTAATATGAATAAGTTTCTCATCAGGTTTTTTGATATTGTATTTTCACTCGCTGGATTGATCGTGTTTTCACCGATCCTTGCATTGATTGCTCTGTCGATCGTTCTCGACTCAGCCGGTCCTGTAATCTTCAGACAGTGGCGGGTTGGGAAAAATAATTCGGATTTCAGACTTTATAAATTCAGGACCATGAATATCAATTCTGATAAAATGGGACTTATCACTGTTGGCTCCAGAGATCCTAGAATTACCAAGGTTGGTATTTTTCTAAGAAGATTCAAATTGGATGAACTCCCGCAACTTTTAAATGTTCTATTCGGTCAGATGAGTCTTGTTGGTCCCAGACCGGAAGTCCGTCGGTATGCCGACCTTTATACTCCTGCCCATCAAACGCTTGTACTATCCGTTAGACCCGGTATTACTGATTTTGCTTCCATTGAATATTCAAATGAAAATGAATTACTGAGCAAAGTCACTGATCCGGAACATTTTTATATTAATGAAGTATTACCTGCCAAAATCAAACTCAATCTTATCTTCATCGAAAATCCCACTTTTGGTAATTATATGCGCATTATCTTTCGCACCGTTGGAAAAATACTTACACACTAGTTAAATAATCAAAAATCTAATCAACATCATTCTCCAGATCGTTTCAAACTATTAATTTTGGTAGTCTAAAAAGGGGTGGAAAAAATTTTATTTAATAATTGAACTATGAGAGTTAAAATTTCGTTTTTAAAAGTGCACGGCAGTAGCGGCACCGTGCCACTTCATCACCAGAAAATTATTTCTGCGTTTCTGGAAGAAGTAATTAGAGAAATGCCCATCAAGTCTGAATTCTACAATTTCTCCTCGCTGAAAGGAACTTCAAAAGTTCAGGCAGGACAAATCAGATTTCTTTCTTCGAAAGTTTCTTTGGTACTGTCTGCGCCGGAACCAGAGTTTCTTCAAATGTTAGTGAATGAGATCTTTGAACGCCGTCTGGTGAGCTTCGCAAAATTGACTTTGGTTCCAAAGTCATACGACGTAATGCCTGATCCGGAATTCAAGACGGTGATGAAGTATGTTTGTATTTCGCCGATGATCGCTCAGCCTCCGTTTGAATCAGACGAAGCCGGAAACATTCCGGAAGCAATGGATCCAAGAAATCAGGAATTCTCCGACCTGTTCTATGATGCCATTATTGATCGAATGGAAAAAGCCGGATTCAGTGAAAAACAACTTAGCGAATTTGCTGAATTTGAAATCATGCCGGATGCTACCTATGTTCAAAAGATCGCTGACACGCACAAAAAATTTGCAAGGATCTACAAAAACAACAGCAATGAAACCATCTTTGGTTATTTGTTGCCTTTCAGTCTTCATGCTCATCCGCAGGTTCAGAAATTTATCTGGGAGTGTGGACTTGGCCTGAATACCGTTCAAGGCTATGGTATGATCGATGTCGTGAGCTCAATGGCTCCGGCTGCAATTGCTGATCCGGAAGAAGCGACTTCAGTTTCTGATAGTGCTGAAGAGTAGACTTATTCCTGCCCCTGCTTAATGAACTTCTTGTATTTTACTTCGCCTTCTGATTCGACTATAATGATGTAGATTCCCCTCAGTAAATTCTGAAGAGGAAGTTCTCTTTGTAATATAAAATCACTTGACGATATATTGAAATAATCTGTGTAATGTAATCCTCCCATGAAATCATAAACATAGAGGGTTACACTACCGGGTAACTTCTTGTATATGTAAAACTGCACAGGATTGAAGGTGACAGCTGTTGGGAAAAAGTCGAAATCAAAAGATTCGCATGGCCCGTATGTCCAGCCATTGTATTTTAATCCACCAATATTGTACGCTGAACAATCGTTTCTGTAGGTAACTACATCACAGCCGCAAACAGGATTGTATTCTGAAGCGCATTGGTTGTAATAGGGGTCAGGAGTTCTGGTGGAATCCAGACATTGAGAGAATGATGGGAATGTTAAGGCCAGAAATCCGATTATCAGAAGAATTCGCATATCTCAAAGGTAATTCAATTTAGAGCACATTTCAAGTGCCCCTTGGTTAAAAAAGGCGATCTTTGCTGTTCTTCATTTGACCTTTATCTTCCCGTTGTCTCCATTAATAGCAATATTTTGAATTTCCTTGCACACATATTCCTTTCCGGTAATGACGATCAGTTGATGATCGGTAATTTCATTGCTGATTATGTAAAAGGGAATAAGAAGGATCTTTTTCCTGAAAAGATTAGAAAAGGCATTGAACTTCATCGGGCTATCGATGATTATACGGACCATCATCCGATAACAGAAGACAGCAAAGCCCGGCTGAGACCTAAATACAGGAAGTATTCCGGGGTCATCGTAGATCTGTATTATGACCATTTTCTGGCTAAATACTTCGGGATGTATAGTCAGGTATCACTCCCGGAATTTACTAGAAGAACCTATGCAATACTACTTGAAAATCAGCATGTATTGCCTGATGGGATCAAGCAGTTTCTACCTTATATGATTGAACGGAATTGGCTGGAAAACTATGCAACGATCGAAGGAATAGGAAGAACCTTGACCGGACTCTCGAAAAGAGTTTCATTTGAAAATAAGATGGATGAATCTGTGCATGACCTGAAAACGGACTATGCAATTTATAAAAATGAATTTCATCGCTTTTTCCCACAGTTGATTACCTTTGCCGCCGGTAAAAAAATGTAATGCTGTTATACCTGAAGGTAAAGCCTAATCAGCGATTCGATAAGATCGAACAAACCCCTGAGGGATGGCAGGTCCGTCTAAAAGCCCCGGCAGTTGACGGAAAAGCGAATGAAAACCTCATTAATTACCTTTCCGAGGTATTGGATCTGCCTAAATCAGCCATTCGACTGAAGAAAGGGCAAACCAGTAAATTTAAATGTCTTGAAATAAATCTTGAAGAAGAAAGAGTGGTCAAACTGCTTGATGCAGAATCAAAAAAGTAATCTTCACACAAAAATGTGAATAACTCGATCACCTGAAATCCTTTCCTGACGTGGCTTCTGTTAATTTTAGCATCTTGCTAAATGAGGCTTAGTTGTACAAAAAATTGAATATTTATACTGATGGCTGAAAAAATAAAACCTGCTCACGAATACAATGAAGACAGTATCCGGTCGCTCGACTGGAAAGAACATATTCGAACCCGTCCCGGAATGTACATCGGAAAACTGGGTGATGGTTCATCAAAAGATGATGGTATTTACGTTCTCCTGAAGGAGGTGATCGATAACTCAATTGATGAACATGTCATGGGTTACGGTAAAACCATTGAAGTTAAAATCGAAAACGGTGTCGTCTCTGTACGTGATTATGGACGTGGTATCCCACTTGGTAAAGTTGTGGAATGTGTTTCTAAAATCAATACCGGCGGTAAATATGACAGCAAAGCATTTCAGAAATCTGTAGGATTAAATGGAGTCGGTACGAAGGCTGTGAATGCGCTGTCAGGAGAATTTATTGTTCAGTCATTCCGCGAAGGCCGTACAAAATATGCTTCTTTCAGCAAAGGAAATCTCGTAAAAGACGAACGCGAAAAAAGTACGACTGAAAAGAACGGAACGATCATGTCATTCGTTCCCGATGGTACCATTTTCAGAAACTGGAAATACAATCCGGAATACGTTTCTGCCATGTTGTGGAATTATGTTTATCTCAACAAGGGTCTGACAATTGAATATAACGGTGAGAAATTTTTCTCTGAAAATGGACTAAAGGATCTTCTTGAGAATAACCTGACCGACGAACTGCTTTATCCGATCGTTCATATTCATGGCGATGATATTGAAGTGGCTTTTACACATACTACTTCTTATGGTGAAGATTATTTTTCATTTGTAAACGGACAACATACTACTCAGGGTGGAACACATCAGGCAGCATTCCGTGAAGCCATCGTTAAAACGATCCGTGAATTTTTCAAGAAAGATTTCGATCCAAGTGATGTGCGGACTTCAATAACTGCTGCAATCAGCGTTAGGGTACAGGAGCCTGTCTTTGAATCTCAAACCAAAACGAAATTGGGTTCACTTACCCGTGAGCCGAATGGTCTGGCGATCCGGACATGGATCAATGACTTTATAAAAACTTCATTAGATAATTACCTTCATAAGCACCCTGAAGTTGCTAAAGCTCTTGAATTAAAAATTCAGCAGAGTGAACGTGAACGAAAAGAGATCGCAGGAATCAAGAAACTTGCAAACGAGAGGGCAAAAAAGGCTAACCTGCACAATAGAAAACTTCGTGATTGTCGTGTTCACCTTAATACCCGTCATATCGACCGTGATGAATCTACCATATTTATCACAGAGGGAGATTCTGCCAGCGGTTCAATCACAAAAGCACGTGATATCAATTTGCAGGCTGTTTTCAGTCTGAAAGGTAAGCCTCTGAATTGTTTCAGCATGACTAAAAAAGTGGTGTATGAGAATGAGGAATTCAACCTTTTACAAAATGCCCTGAACATTGAAGATGGATTGGATGAATTGCGTTATGGAAAGATCGTGATCGCTACCGATGCCGATGTGGATGGTATGCACATTCGATTACTGCTTATGACTTTCTTCCTGCAATTCTTTCCTGAACTGATCAGGAGCGGGCACGTTTATATTTTACAGACACCTTTGTTCCGCGTAAGAAATAAGAAGGAAACAATTTACTGTTACAGTGATCCGGAAAGAGTTCGTGCTATTGAGAAACTCGGACCAAAACCGGAGATCACACGTTTCAAAGGTTTGGGTGAGATCTCTCCTGATGAGTTCTCTCATTTCATTGGTAAAAATATCAGACTTGAACCTGTGATGCTTTCTCAGGAAGAAACGATCCATCATTTACTGGAATATTACATGGGTAAAAATTCTCCTGAACGCCAGGAATTCATTATCCGTAATCTTCGTATTGAAAAAGATGAAGTGAAAGCACCTAAGGTAGCTGAAGAAGTTGTTGAATTAGATTAATTAAATTTAGAATAAGTTAGAAGACTGGTTATGTCTAAAAAGAAAAAAGAAAAATCCGATGAGGTTGCACCATTAGGGGAAGTCCGTGAACTGACCCGTTCGGTGCATGTCAACGGAATGTATGAGAACTGGTTCCTGGATTATGCTTCCTATGTAATTCTTGAGCGTGCGGTTCCTCACATTAACGACGGATTAAAACCTGTACAGCGCAGGATCCTTCACTCCATGTGGGAGATGGAAGATGGCCGCTACAATAAAGTTGCAAACGTTATCGGTCACTCAATGAAATATCACCCGCATGGTGATGCTTCAATCGGTGATGCCATGGTGCAGTTAGGCCAGAAAGATATTCTGATCGATATGCAGGGAAACTGGGGAAATATTTTCACCGGTGATAGCGCAGCTGCTGCCCGATACATTGAGGCACGTTTATCAAAATTTGCTCTTGAAGTTGTTTACAACCCGAAGACGACTAACTGGCAACTAAGTTACGATGGAAGAAATCGTGAACCGGTTACGCTTCCTGTTAAGTTCCCTTTATTGCTTGCACAAGGTGTGGAGGGGATCGCAGTCGGACTAGCCTGTAAAATACTTCCGCATAATTTCAACGAACTGATTGAGGCCTCTATTGATATTCTGAGGAATAAAAAAGTCAATATCATGCCTGATTTTCCTACAGGCGGTATTGCTGATTTCAGTAAATACAATGAGGGATTAAGAGGTGGCCGGATTCGTGTTCGTGCTAAAATTGAGAAACGTGACAAGAAGACGCTTGTTATCACTGAAATTCCTTTTGGAACAACAACGACTTCACTGATCGATACGATCCTCAATGCAAATGATAAAGGGAAGATCAAGGTCAAGAAAGTTGAGGACAATACTGCTGCTGTCGTTGAGATCATGATTCACTTGCATAGTGATTCTTATGAAGACATCGACAAAACAGTAGATGCACTCTATGCATTTACCGATTGCGAAGTTTCTATTTCTCCGAATTCATGTGTGATCGTGGAAGACAAGCCACGTTTCATGAGTGTAAATGATATCCTGAAATATAATACTGAACAGACTCAGGCTCTTTTGAAAAAAGAACTTGAGATCCGTATGTCTGAACTTGAAGAAGACTGGCATTTCAGTTCATTGATCAAGATCTTCATTGAAAAACGCATCTATCGAAACATAGAAGAATGTAAAACATGGGAATCTGTTATTGAGACAATCGATGACGGTTTGAAACCATATAAGAAACGTTTCAAACGCCAGATCACCCGTGATGATATTATTTCACTTACTGAAGTCAAGATCAAACGGATCTCCAGATTTGATGTAAAGGAACAGGATGAGAAGATCAGGGGACTGGAAGAACAGATGAAAGAAGTGGCAGCACATCTTGCCAACATCCGTAATTACACCATTGCCTGGTATAAAGACTTGCTTAAGAAATACGGTAAGGGAAGAGAACGGAAAACCGAGATCGGTTCTTTCGAACAGGTGGTTGCTTCTGAAGTAATGATCAACAATCAGAAACTTTACGTTAACCGTGAAGATGGTTTCGCAGGCTTCAGCCTGAAGAAAGATGAGTTCGTAAGTGATTGTTCTACGCTTGATGAAATTATCGTATTCCGTGGCGATGGAACTATGATCGTTACAAAGGTAGATGACAAAAAATATGTAGGTAAAGATGTACGCTACATTGCAGTCTACAGAAAGGTTGAACCTGAACCGGTATACAATCTCATCTACCAGGATGGAAGAGGAGGTAACATCATGGCGAAACGTTTCACTGTTGGTGGTACGACCCGCGATAAAGAATACGTCCTAACAAAAGGTACTGAAGGTTCGAAGCTTTTATGGTTCTCTATCTCCGGTCCGGATGATGCTGAAACAGTACGTATCATGCTCAGGCCGAAACCTAAATTAAGGATAACTCAGGTAGATGTGAACTTCAATGAACATGAAGTCAAAGGACGGGGTACAAATGGCAATATCGTTTCCCGGCATTCAGCCAGCAAGGTGATAAAGTTGAGTGATGCCAAACCTTCACAGAAACCTGTTCAAGCTACTCTCGATGCAGTAACAAAGCAGGTTCCGGTAAAACCAAAAGCGGCTCCGGTTCCGGCTCCGAAGGCCTCAAAAAAACCAGAAGGGAAACCAGCACCAAAAAAAGCAAGTCCACTCCACGAAGAAAAAGCGGTAACAGTAGAGTGGGACTTCAACGGAAAAAAAGATAGCGTTTCTTCCGACCGCGACCGTATCTTGTCAGAGCTCGAACAAAAAGCAAAAAACAAGAAGACGCAAACGAAAATGGACTTTTGAAATGAATACTGATTAATGAATAATGGTCGGCCTGCAATTTTGGAATTGCAGGCCGCTTTTGTCTAAATAAAAATCTGCGCAAAATCTGCGAGTTCTGCGAGATCTGCGGGAGAAAAAAACACACAGAAATTTTTTCCCGCAGATCTCGCTGCTTTTGTCTACATAAAAATCTGCGCAAAATCTGCGAGTTCTGCGAGATCTGCGGGAGAAAAAAAACACACAGAAATTTTTTCCCGCAGATCTCGCTGCTTTTGTCTACATAAA
>JBMQEM010000152.1:0-54441 GCA_049363815.1 Bacteroidota bacterium | reverse complement strand
GAGGAACAGACTGGAATACTGCGAATAATGGTTTCTCTGAATTTGAGCAACAGGTAATTTTAAGTGTTGGTACAAGGATCTTCTGTGGAACTTCAACTAATGGGGTCTATATTTCTGATGATGATGGACAAACATGGAATCTGTCTTCAACAGGATTGACAAGTTCAAATATTTACTCCATGACTTCTAAAGGTAGTCTTGTCTTTGCAGGCTCTTTAGGAAATGGTGTTTATGTTTCTTCAGACAATGGTGCAAATTGGACACCAGCAAATAATGGACTTCTTTCTTCAAACATTTCATCATTGGTATCTGAAGGAGCAAATCTGTATGCAGGAACATTTGGAGATGGAGTATATCTTTCAACAGATGATGGCGCTAACTGGAATCCGGTAAATACAAATCTTCCTGAACCTACTGTTTATAGTTTAACAGCTATAGGAAACGAAGTATTTGCTGGTACAAATGCAGGCGTATACATGACAAATGATGCCGGAGTAAACTGGACATTAATGGACAATGGACTTTCATCAATGGTAATAAACGTATCAAACGATGGAACGAATTTATTCGCTTGCCCTAACGGCGGTGGTGTTTACATATCAACTGATCATGGTGCAAGCTGGACAGAATTTAATAATGGCCTTCAAAATAATCCTTATGTTTATTCAGTGGTAAATATCTCCGGAACTCTATATATCGGAACCGGCGGAGCAGGTATCTGGTCAAGACCTTTCAGTGAACTGACCAATGTTTCTATCGCAGATAACCATAACTCTCTTCAGATATTTCCTAATCCAACTTCCGGAAAAATCAACTTTACTTTAGAAACCAATTCCAGTATTGAGAAAGTTGTCCTTTCTGACATCTCAGGAAAAGTTGTATTTAAATTGACACCACAGAATTTCAGTGGAAACGTTTTCGAAATCGACGGAACTAAATTTAGTAAAGGAATATATTTTCTGAATGTTTATTCAACAGACAGGATACAATCCAGAAAAATAATTATTGAATAATAATTTTCTTTTGGGGTGTAGTCTGTAGGCTACACCCCAAAAGAAAATTTTTTGAATTTGACAACCTTTCTGTTAACTTGCAGAATATCTAATTTTTTCATGAGAAACATCTACCTCCTAATTTTTGTCATTGCTATGTTTTCAAATGCAAGCGCACAAAACAATTTCAATAAAAAATTTGACAACATTACTGGTCTCAAAGTCTGGGACTTTGATCAAGACAATATCGTAGTTAGCGGATATAATTTTCAATATTACCTCACAATAACTTGTGTAGATAAATTATCCGGTGATCAAAAATGGACTATCAATCTTACTGACACTTCATATACCGGTCACAGTTGCGGAACTGGTTACGGACTTCAATTTATAACAAGCCGAAAAACTTTTATTATAAGTGGCGGATTAGCATGTTCCGCTCATAACGATTATTTCATTTTTGAAATTGATACAACAGGAAATATTCTCTGGGAAAAAGAAATACCAGGCATTGCTTCATTTGCAAATATGTTTGAAATGGAAGATGGATCCATTATGTTTTTTTCAAGCAAAGATTTTATTACTTATCATTGGGAACCTGTGTATGGAAGATTTGACAGTCTTGGTAATTTACTCGAAACTATGGAGCCGCTAGCAATAGACAAAATTTATTTTAACAGTGTTATAAGAACAAAAGACAATGGATTTCTAACCACATCAAAAAAATGGGGCACACCAATGCTCTATGATGCCATTGCCGTTAAATTTGATTCTGCAATGAACTTTGAATATTCAAGAACTATATATCTGTCGAGCATGACTCTAATAAATTCCGTAGTTGAATTAAGTGACAGCTCGTTTGTTGGTATTGTAACAGAATATAGCGGCAATCCCTATTTGATGAGATTCAATAAAAACAATACAAATGGAGAGGTACTTAAATTCAACGAAACAGTATACAATTTAATAATACTGAATTCAGACACTACTTTTGATGTTTTTTATACTGATACTGCAAAGAATATTTGTACATTATCAATAGATAACAATCTGAATATTTTTGATGGAAAAAAAACCAATATTCGAAATTTAAGGACAATAATTCCATCTACTCTTAAAGTTGATTCAGATTATTATTTAACGTTTAGTTTCCAAGACTCATTAACTTCTCAGACACAAAGCTGGCTTTTTAAATCTGATAGCAGTCTTTCAATGAACTGTATAGATTTCGTTCCATATATTCCTGCAACAACTCGTCAGATCTATACATTGATTACAGACACGATGAGCTTTGATCCAAATGGCCTTCAATTTCCTCTTGTTTCCTATCGTCGATATAGCATCTCAACTCAAACAAATCAATGGGCAACTGATAGTTGTATGCTTTTTACTTCGATCATTGACACGCCATCTGAAATTAAATTCGAAGTATATCCAAACCCTGCAACCAATAATTTTAATATAAGTTCAACTTCTGATTGCACCATTGAGATTTTTGACCTTAATGGAAGTATCAGACAATCGTTAGAAATCAGGAAAGGAAAAAACGAAATTAACACTTCAACATTACAAGCCGGAATGTATTTTATTAGATCGATATCAACTCAATCCTTTGGAAAAGTTGTAATAATTCGTTGATTTCTCATGCTTTTGATGAAAGTCTATATCACCGCAAGGATACATTAAACTATTTCGTTGAAAACTTCGTTTTTTCTCAATAAATCGCACATTCACAAAATCATTTTCATCAATATTATGTGGCTTTAAGTGCTTTGTTTACCTTGCGGACTAAGTTAATCTAAATGGCATTTATAGACGAAATTCTCGAGAAACCATCTTACGGCTGGACCGATGAAAAAGGAAATTTTTACAAACCTTCTCCGAAAGAACTGATCCGAGAATTTTTCAAACGGACGAATGTATTCAAGAATAAAAAGAACTGGCTGGCCTTTACATCATGGGTATCAATCCTGATCCTGTTCCCATTTTTTATTTTATTCATCTTTAAATTTTTTACCTGGAAGCTTCTGATCGCTACATTTATTTATAGCATGATCATTATGGGAACACATGGAACGATCTGGTATCACCGGTACTGTACTCATGGTGCTTACACTTTCCGCAATCGCTTCTGGAGAATTCTTACACAGAATTTTGTATTGAAAATAATTCCTGAAGAAATTTATGTAGTATCACATCACGTACATCATGCGAAGTCAGATACTCCCGGTGATCCTTACAATGCTTACGGCGGATTTTTGTATTGCTTTCTTGCTGATGTAAACCATCAACTGATCAACAGAAATTTAACAGAAGCAGAATACGCAAAAGCTTCCGGACTGATGGAACGCGTAGGAATTTACCGTAACTCATATAAGCAGTATCAGAAATGGGGATCAATTGCAAATCCATTTAATACAGCTTTCTTTATTATACTTAACTGGACTTTTTGGTTTACAATTTTTTATCTGATCGGAGGAATTCCTTTGGCAGTTGCGTTGTTTGGTGGTGCATTTTTCTGGGCTGTCGGTGTACGGACTTTCAACTATGAAGGTCATGGAAAAGGAAAAGATAAAAGAGAAGACGGCATGGACTTCAACAGAAATGACATGTCGATCAACCAATACTGGCCGGGAATCGTTGCCGGTGAATGGCATAACAATCATCATCTCTACCCTTCCAGTGCACGTGCAGGATTTCTGAAATATCAAATTGACTTTGCATGGTATTATATCTATACTCTTTATAAAATTGGCGGAATCAAATCTTACCATGATTCTAAAAAGCAGTTTGATGAACAGTATTATGCGCCTTATATACAAAAGGCTGTTCAGGTAAAACAGGAAGTACAGGAAACCTCAAAGGTCTGACCAAAAATAATTCTATGGAGTCTGTAATTTTTGTCAAAGCTACTCCTTCTGACATTGAAATGATAAGCAGAATGAGAATTGATTTCCTTACTGAATACTGGGGAAAGCAAAGCGCACAGGAAGAGAATGATCTTCTTGAAAATCTACAAAATTATTTTCGACAATCACTGAATAATTCTGCCTTCTGCTGGTACGCGAAGATTGATCAAACAATAGCAGGTATCGGCTTTATTGAAATTCATGATCAACCCGGAAACTTTAGAAACCCATCCGGAAAAATTGGTCATATCATGAATATGTTTACGATAAAAGAGTTCCGGAAAAGAGGGATCTGCACAACGATCCTGAACAGACTGATCGAATCAGCATCCGACCTTGGTGTTACCGCTTTTGAATTGCATGCATCAAATGCCGGTATGCCGGTGTATGAAAAAAACGGATTTAAATTGCATAAAGATCCGACCATGAGACGTTACCTGGATCAGTTTTGATCTAAAGACAGTTCGAATTGTCCAACCGGAAATTATTTTCTTCCTCTTTTTATATGGTTTTTTTCTCATAAAAAACACCTTCATTTTTCTAAGCTGATTCAAACTGCTTTTTTTCCTGTTCAGCACTTTATATATGGTAAAATCTTTCTTTCAATATAGTATTGCACTGCTCATTAACATCAGACAAGCAGTTGAAAAAACTTCTACGTAACTTACTTCTTTTCCCCCCGCTTTTTCTTTCAATATTCAGCTTTGCAGATTCAGACAAAGCATATTTGTTTGTTGAAATACGCGGACTAAGTGCAGTGCGTGGTGTTCCGGACTTGAGAAAAGAATTAACTGCAATTTCATCTATCAAAACATTCGAATATTGCGAAAAGTCAGGACTGCTGATTCTTGGAACTGACCAATCCATTGACTCCTTACGATCAAATGTCAATCGATTACTTCACAGTCGCAATTATCACTATGTAATAAAATCTCCTATCCCAATTGATGCTGCAAGAAATATCTGCAACAGAAACTGATTAAAATATATTGCCTAATCAATTCCACATGAAATTCCCAAAGTTCAAACAACTAGCTGCGTTAGTCTTGTTCCTGACTTTGGGAAATCATGTGTTTTCACAGGTTACTGTTCTTAGCCCTACCGGTGACGGTGGATTTGAAACCGGAGCAACTTTTGCTCTAAACAACTGGATAGCTGTCAATACTTCACAAACAAATCAATGGTGGTGCGGAACTGCAGTTGCAGGACAAACAGGAGTTCGATGTGCTTATGTAGGAACTGCTGCAACCAACAATAACTATACAGCAACAGCTGCTTCAGTCGTTCACTTATATCGTGATGTAATTATTCCTGCTGGCCTGTCCCAACTTACTTTAAATTTCAGATACAAAGTCCGTGGGCGTTCGAATGAAGATTACATGGAAGTCTCAATGATCCCAACCAGTATGACTCCAGTGGCAGGTGCCTTGCTTAATACCGGAATGATCGAGACCAATTACAAAAATGAAACTGCCTGGATAGATGAGACCCTTGACCTTCCCTGCGAATATGCCGGTACAACACAAAGACTTGTTTTTACATGGGTGAATGATAATGTAACCGGTAATAATCCTGCTATTGCAATCGACAATGTTTCTATAATTGGTTTAGCAATTTCTTCCTGCGATGTGGGTTTAGGCGATATAACTGTTGCAAGTCTTCCATATAATAGCGGTCCCGGTACTACATGTAATTTTGATGACGACATTAACAGTGTTGATGCAAATGTTTGCAATGATCCGGCATTTATGGATGGCGAAGATGTTGTCTGGAATTTTACTCCAACTACATCCGGACAAATTACTATCGACTTAAATGCTCCAAATGCTTTTGCAACTTCTCTTACTTTATACGATGGTTGTCCAACCGGCGGATGTACAGGGATCTTTGGGAATTGTGTTGCAAACGTTGAAGATTTCAATGGAAGTAAAAGTATGTGTGTATCTGTCGTTGCCGGAACTACCTATTATCTTGTTTTAGATGATGGTAATTCTGATTGCAATGATTATGACAATCTTTTTATCTCAACTGCAAATGCAATATCAGTAGGTGCAACTTGCGCAAATCCTGTTGTAATTGCAAGCTTACCTTATAATGTGGTCAATGAATCAACTGCATGCATGGGTGATGACTACAACTCTTCAACACCGGGTGCCTGCGCTACGGTATATAATTCAGGCGAAGACAGAGTTTATGCCTATACATCAGCCGGAAATGAATGTATCAGTTTAACGATCAACAATGGAACTACTGACCTGATGGGATTTCAGGTTTACCTTGGTTGTCCGGGAGTCGGAAGTTGTATTGCTACAGATGGTGGAGTGATGCCTTTAATTACTGATGTCACCCTTTCTCTTGCTGGAACATATTATATCGTCATTGACAGCTGGGCACCGCCGTCAGCAGTAAGTTATGATCTTGCAATTACATCCTACGGCTCAGGAGCTGTAAATGATCTGCCATGCAATGCCATCAATTTACCATTAGCAACATTTGTTTTTGGCGACAACAATTGTTCAGGTGGTACAGGTGAACCGGCTGCTCCACTTTGCTGGACAAGTCCGGGATCGATCAATTCGGTTTGGTTTAAAGCAACTGTACCGGCTTCAGGTGTACTTGCCATTCAAACGCAACTTATTTCGCTTGCTGATAATCAGATTGAAGTTTTCAGTGGTCCGTGTAATTCTTTGACACCAATCGCAGGTGGTTGTAACGACAACCCTGTTTCCGGTCTTGATGTTGCTGCAGAACTTCAGTTAAATGGACTTACTCCCGGATCAGTCGTTTTCATCAGAGTTGATGGAGTTGATAATTTAACGGGAACATTTAATATTATGGCTTCCGATAGTATTGCACAGGCAGGATTCAACAATCAGGATTGCCTTGGTGCAATTCCTGTTTGCGGAAATCAGGTGATTCACCAGGCTACAAGTTTTTTCGGCGATGGATTGATCTCTGAGATCCCATCTCCCGGAACACTGACGAATCCAAGCACTAATCCAAACGGTTTTAATTCAGGTTGTCTGCTTGCCGGTGAATTGAATATTGTTTGGTATTCAATTCACATTAATACATCCGGATTATTATCGTGGACACATATTCATCCGCCGGGTTTCTACGACTGGATCATGTTTGACCTGACCAATTCATCCTGCAGCGCGATCTTCAACAACGCTTTACCTCCTGTACGATGCAACTGGAATGGTGCAGCTTCGACATTGTGTGGTATGCAAAATCCTGTCCCACCTGGTGGCAGTCAGTTTAATTTCCAGGATCCGTTACCGGTTGTTGCAGGACAAACACTCGTTCTTGCACTATCAAATTACAGTTACACTAATGGTGGTTACACTCTGGATTTTTCAAATTCTACTGCCGGCATAGGAAATGCACCGACGATTAACTGGACGGGTGCAACAAATACTGCTTGGGCTTCATCAACAAATTGGGCAGGTTGTAATACTCCTGCTTGTGGTGTGACTGCAAATATATTTCCAACAGCGGTACAGCCTGTTATCTCTGCCAATACTACTGTCTAGTCAATAAATGTTCTAGGTGGAGCCAGTCTGACGATCAATCCCGGTGTCACTGTAACAGTATGCGGTGATTTCAATAATTTCGGGACCATAAATGTTGCTCCTACTTCGACTATTGTGATGAACAATGGAGCAGTACCACAAACTTTCGATGGAGCCTTAACAGCAAACAACAAACTTGGAAATGTTACCATCACAAAAAGTGGAATTGCTTCAACCGTTGTCGATATAGACATAGCCGGAAATTTTACAACCTCAAATGCGGGAAGTATCTTTAATACAAACAGCAAATACATTAAAGTAGGAGGAAATTTTACTAATGCTGCCGGTGATGCAACTTTTATAAATGTTGTGCCTGGTGGAACAATTGAATTCAATGGAACAACTGCACAAAATTATTCACCAGGCGGATTACTCACTCTGGAAAATGTAGTGATGAATCATTCCGGAACCGGTGTCAATCTATTAGGTAATGATATGCTTATCGGTTTAACCGGAACCCTGGACCTTACCTCGGGAAAGATCATTACAAGCCCCGCATTTGAAGTAACAATGCAGAATACTTCGCCGCCGGCTATTTTCAATCATAACTCAACAAGTTTTATACAGGGATATCTCAGAAGATTTCTGACCGGCGCTGCAGACAGTTACGATTTCCCTGTTGGACATACTACGAAAGGGTATCAGAATGCTAATGTAACTTTCACAAGTAATACCCTCATCCCTGACCTACTTGCAAATTTCGAAACGTATGCACTTTTACCGGCAGGTCCTGTCTCAAATGATTGTGGCGGATACGACTACAGTTCATCGACAGTTTTGGATAATGGATTCTGGAATATTAATGCTTCGCTGAATTCAAATAACGGAAATTATGATCTCACATTAAACAACACTAATTTCTCTGCAACATCAAATTATACAACAGTTGTCAAGAGTCCATTGACACCGCCTAATTCACTTTCCTGGACATTAGATGGGATTTGCGATGTGACCAGTACAGCACCTGTCACGATCAGAAGAGGAATGAATGGCTTTGGAACATTCGGAACAGGTCAGGCTATACCAATCGTTTTACCGGTAGAATTACTTTCATTCACAGGAGAGAACAAGAACGATGAAAATATTCTTCACTGGACCACTGCTACTGAAGTCAACAACAGTTATTTTACTCTTGAGCATTCATCAGACAGAAGAAATTTTTCAATAATTGAAATTATTCCCAGTTCCGGAAATTCAACATTTGCCATAAGTTATGAAGCTGTCGATCACCATCCGTACAAAAAATCTTATTACAGATTGAAACAAACTGATTTCGATGGAAGATCTACGTATTCACAAACAATAGTTCTTTCTGCTAAAAGTACTTTTTCAATATTTGAATTTTATCCTAATCCTGTCAGCGCAGCATTGAATATTTACTTTGGTGAAAACTCACATGAACAGGTTCAGATCAGAATCTCTGACCCTACAGGCAGATCATTGTTTTCAGAGAAATTTAATTTAACAAAAGAGAATTCTTCCATTCAGATCAATACTTCTGACTTTGTTTCCGGAAGTTACTTTTTGCAGGTATATACTTTGAAAGATGAATTAATTGGCAGTAGAGTATTTGTTAAACAGGAATGAAATTTGAATTCATTAATGGCTTAAAAGTGTTCAGAATCTTTTTCGTTCTTCAGAATTATTTTCCCGTCTTACGAATCCATCTCGGTAATATGATCGCACCGATAAATAAATACGGATAGTAACTTACAAGTCTCCACAATAATCCTAATGAAGCTGAAAGTCCGTGCGGGATGAACTCCCCGAGAAAATCGGAGAACATAAATTCTGCAATTCCGCTTCCGCCAGGAGTCGGGCTGAAAAGAATGATGATACCCATTACGATCTGACGACCGAAGATGAGATAGTTATCGATATTCACGTTATGAAAAGCAAGGATGAGACAATTCACAATGCAATAGCGGGCTGTCCATGAAACGAAAGTACCTGCAAAGGAATGCACCCAGAATTTTCTGCTTTTATTCTTTAATCCTTTGGAGGCAATGATCAACTGGCTACCTGTTTCAAGTGCGTTTGGTTTCCAGCGTTTGAGTAACGGCAGAGAAAATAATTTTAAGAGCAGCCATTTGACAAATCTTGGGTTAATAAAAAGTGCATAGGCTACAAAGATCTTGTAAGCAAGTATGATATAATAAACGGCCCAGAAGGAATAGAAGAACCCACTTCCGAATTTTACAGGATTGATCGCATTTACATCAATGGTTGAGAAGAGTTGTTCTTTCCCGATTGTAAAATAAACCAGCGGTGCCATGATAGCCAGAAAAACTCCATCCTGAAAAGAAGAAAGCATAATAGCCGTTATACTTTTTCCCATGTTCACTTTTTCCCTGTTGAGGATAAAAATGGCAAACACAAAACCGCCGCCCAGCATGCCAGGCGCAAGTGCCGAAGCAAATTCCCAAAGCATGATAACATTGAATGCATTTCTCCATTTGATCTGGTCGTCAGTCAAAGCCCGGATACGAACCATGTATGCTCCATCCCGGATCACCATCATGACCAATGCCATGAAAATCCAGAATGTGGAATTCCATGTCCATTGAATATTGTCAAATGCCTGTTTATCGAAATTGCGCAGCAACAAGTAGGTAGCTGCCCCCAAACCAAGAATCACCGGTATAAAAATTCTACCGGGACGAAATGCTTTTAAGAGTTGCTTGGTTTCTGTCTGCATTCAATGCTTGTTGATCACGCTTCCGGCTCAAGATTCTCGCTTAGCCAGAAATTGTTGAAGCCCATGCCCAACGTGATCTTGATCAATTGCTCTTGTAACAACTCTAAAACTCCTAAGAATGTAAATATTGCCTGTACTTTATTTTCACATGAAAATATGATGTCAGTAAATGGTACTTTCTCCTGACCCTTCAGCATAGTTTTTACGATCTGCTTCTGATCTGAGATTGTATAAGGATATGCAACCACATGGTGAAAAACTTTGTTCTTCTCTGCATCAAAACGTTTCAACACTTTATTGAAACTGTTCAGCAATTGATATAAGGTAAGATTCATCAGCTCTTCAGCATGTGAATTCTGCATTGCTATCGTTGCAAGTTCTTTCTGGATGTTACCGCGATTGGTTTTCAATCCACGGTCATCTTCCATGACCTTCAACTCTTCGCAAGATTCTTTGTATTGCTTGTAAAGTAATAATCTTTCAACAAGATCCTTCCGCGGATCGACCTCATTCCCCTGTTCATCGAGTTCAGGACGTGGCAACAACATCTTTGCTTTGATACGCATCAATGTTGCAGCTACTAAAATAAATTCACTCGCAAGTTCGATGTTCAGTTCATTCATCCGGTGGATGTAGGAAAGAAAATCGTTTGTTATGTTGGAGATAGGAATATCGTTGACATCGATCTCGTCGCGCTCAATGAAAAAGAGCAACAGATCGAAAGGACCTTCAAATTGTGGTAACTTAATTTCAAAAACTTTTTCCACTTTAACCGGATTTACTTAAATTATTTTAATGAGTCGATATCCGCAACAGGATTTGCGGGTAATTTTATTAGAATTCAAACTTAAGGAAAAATTATGACTTTTTATGGGGTGACCCGGCACTGCTTTTCAACAAAACGAATCCAAATCTACTTGATTCTCAGTTATATATAAAAGCATTGTTCCGGCAATGTAGTTTCCATGTGGTTTTGCTTTCTGAACTCATTTCAATATCCTTTTTAAATAGCTTTGAATTTCATGATATCGTAAAACTAAATTTCACCCTATGAAACTTTATCACCTCATTTTTCTTGTGATGCTCACATCAAAAATTTCCTTTTCACAATCTATTCAGACGAAAGACAGTTCGGCAATCATGTATAAACTAAGCAATGATGTTTATGTTATAATCCATGATGATGCTACTGATGAATGGCCGCATGGTAACACTGGTGTTATCGTTGACGAAGAAGGCGTTTTTGTAATTGATGCCTGTTATCTTCCTTCACGTGCACGTGCCGATATCGAACTTATCCGTAGTATAACAAAAGCTCCGGTAAAATATCTGGGATTTACTCACTGGCATTTTGATCACAATAATGGAGCGATCGCTTATAAGGAAGCCTTTCCGGAAATTACGATCATCAGTGAACGTGAATCTCAGAAGTTCATTGAACTCAATGCAAACTGGTGGAGTAAAATGTCTGTCAAAGCTGATGGGCAAAGAAACAGATCGTTATCCGAACTGATTGCAGAAACCGAAAAAGGTATTGAAACTGTTTCCGGAAAACCGTTTTCAAATGATGAAATTGCTAAACGGAAAAAGGCGATCTCTCAGCGGAAAAATGAAATGCAAGAATTAAGAGAATTGCATGTAGTCAGGCCTGACAGGACATTTGACAATGAACTCACCATTCATCTTGGCAAAAAAACTATTAAGTTAAAAGATCATATTTGCGCCAACAGTCCACATGATGTAACATTCTATCTGCCTGATGAAAAAATTCTTTTCGCAGGTGATATTATCGTTCAAACACCTTTGCCATATGTCGGAGCATCTTGGCCGGTTTCATGGATAGATGCTCTGAAAGAAATTGAACAAATACCGGTAAAAAGTCTGGTGCCCGGACATGGTGCTGTTATGCAGGACCATTCGTATACAAAACACCTCATGCGTTTCTTTGAAAGCGTGAATTCAAAAGTTGAATCATATATTCGTGATGGCCTGACACTGGATGAAATTCAATCTACAATTGATATGAAAGATTTTTATTCCGGAATCTGGGCACCACCTTTAGTAACGAAAGATGACTGGAATTATACCGTTTCAACCATTACTGAAAGGGCGTGGAGATGTATCAGAGGACAAGGCGGTAAATAAATTCAGCTCCACGAAATATCAACACTGTTTGAAATTAAAGTTGGGTCTGTTCCCTTTTTAAAAATATATAATCTGAAACAAGAGGCGAAATTCCATTTAACTTACATTCAGTTGCGATCTGCGCTCTATGGTAAGTTGAATGATTCACTACATGAAATAAAATATCTTTTGATATATTTACAAATGTCTCCCCTCTGGAATTTGTATATTTAATTTTTTCATCAATATTTTTTGATTCCAGAATTTGAAGTGTGTTAGAATAATTAGACAAATCAAGTTTCTCAAGATCCGCAAAGGAATGAATCACCCATACATCAAATGGTGCTTCTCCGGTAATTCTGCTATTCCAGATCTGATGTGCATTAATTATGTGATTCATCAGCTGAATCGACTTTTCTGATACTTTACCGGAGTTATCAGAAAGCAACTTAATCAATTTCTGATTGTAATGTCTGTTGTATTCAAACAACTCTTTAAAAAATGATTGCATTGAAGAAGATTTACTTCATTGAAGTGAATTGGAAAATATAACATTTAGCTCACTGAAATTTAGTACAAGGAAAACAATAGAACTTTATTTGCTCTTGTAATAAATTTCAGTAAGCAGTGAATTCTTTCGAGTTAATTATTTCTGAGCATTTTCATTAAAACTCATCATCCAGTTGATCCCGAATTTATCTTCACACATTCCGAAATAATCGCCCCAGAATGTTTTGTTCAAAAGCATTGTAATTTTTCCGCCTTTAGAAAGACCATTGAAAATTTTATCCGCTTCGTCTTTTGATTCTGCATTGATAGAAACCGAAAAGTTATTTCCTTTCACATAAGATGCAGCCCATTCACCGCCGGTATCACTACCCATGAGTGAGGTTTCTTTACTGATCGGAAGGGAGATATGCATGATCTTGTTCAGCATTTCAGCAGGTAAAGGTGCTTGACCTTCCTGTGGCGGCATATCTTTGAATCGACCAACATAACCGAAATCACCTCCGAAAACTGATTTATAAAACTGGAATGCTTCTTCGCAATTCCCATCATAATTAAGATAAACATTTACTGATGCCATAAAATTTTTGTTTTTAAGTTATGATTTCAAAATTAGTAATGAATTTCCAGAAAGCAAATTGAATTCAGGGTCATTTTACTTCTTGCTCACCTACATAATATTGTAGTTTCTCATTTCATTTATTCACCACAAAACTCATTTCAATCATTCCCTGGTTTTTTGGTCAGGTTCGCACTCAGGGACACGGACTTCACCGGCAAAGGGTAAAAATTACACCATTTTTATCCGATTCTGTTGCGAAATCTCGATTTTTCAGCAGGAATACAATTTGCAGTACTAAAAATTAAAAAAGAACAATGAAAAAATCAATCAACATTTTATTAGTGGCTATGGTCACAAGTTTATTCTTCGCTTGCGGATCAAGCAATACAGACAGCGTCGATCAGGCAAATGACATGAATGATAAAAAAGACACTTCGGGTTCGGTGATGACAATTGACGATAACGATGCAAAATTTCTCGTTGACGCCAGTGATGCCAGCATGATGGAAATCGAAGCGGGAATTCTCGCTCAACAAAAAAGCACAAACAAGGCCGTTGTTGATTTCGGGAAAATGATGTCAACTGAACACGCCAATGCTAATACTGAAATTCAGTCAGTGGCATCAATGAAAAGCGTAACCATGCCAGCTTCAATGAGTGAAGAGCATATGAAAAATATAAACGACCTACGTGAAAAATCAGGAACAGATTTTGACAAAAGTTATATGTCAATGATGGTTGATGGACATAAAGAAGCGGTAAATGATTTTGAAAAAATGTCAACTGACTCAAAGGATGATGACATAAGAGCTATGTCAGCGAAATTACTTCCAACATTAAAAACACATCTTGAAATAGCAGTTAAAATTGAAGATGGCCTAAAAAAGTAATTTACAGGTATTGTTAAGTTAAATTGATCTAAGGGGTTTATGGTGTTTCATTACACTTTAAACTCCTTCTGATTTTTACTATTTCACACTACTGATCACCAACTTCATTCGTCATTCTATCTATAGAACGACGCCAAGCATTGTATTCGGTAACGATTTTATCAAGGTCTTCAAATTTCAAAAGACCACTCCTGATTTTTTCCGCCAATCCGGAATTATCCCCTAAATAATCAGCAAGGGTTTTCTGACCACTCAATTCGTAGTTTGATTTTCTAAGTTCAATTTGTTTTGTACCCTGGATCTTTACAATATAACAGTCTTCCTCCTGCTCCTGAATTTCTTTTACAAGAGTCAATCGCGTAAATCCATTCACAATAATTTTCCCGTCAGATTTGTGGAATGACGAATCGGTTTGCCCTGAAACAAATTCAGACAAAAATAATATCAGTAAGATAAATGTACTTGTTTTCATCTGATCCAATCACAACTTTAAATTGTTCATCGTATTTATATCAAATCATAAATATAGTTCAGACCTACAGTTACTAAGATACTTGTTTTAACAGCGCCAACTGTCCACTATGATAAGACAGATGACTGATTCTTGTGATCATTACATTCAATTTATTCCGATGAGGTTCTTTTGCAAATTCTTCAACAGAAATTGAATTGTGCTTTTCAAACCATTCATCAGGACTTAAACTTTCAAATTTTTGGTTCAGGACTTCATTCTGTTTTCTCCACATTTTACGTAAATCATTTGAAGATGGTATTACGCTCGTTGCTTTATCCGGAAATTTAATGAATGGCTCCTCAAGTTCCGGGAATAATTTCTCTCCCAAATTAAGGATAGGAAGCATGTCATCATGAACGGCGATGAGGTGTCCGAATAAATAGATCCCGCGATTCTTTCCCGGCGAAACCTCCTTCAGCATTTGTTCGTCTGAAACAGAATCCAGGATCGTATCAAATACTTTAAGTAATGAATACCACCTGTCCAAAACCATTTTTACCATTATTTTCTTTGCTTCCATAATATTTCTATTGCGTTTATTCTATAAAACAAATATAACTACTTATACCAATGATTGGCATTTTAAATATATGACTTATTTGACTAAACAACCCCGTTAAGCGCCTTCTTTAATGACCTTGATCGGAAATCTCCTTCTATATTAGTCTAGCCAAGCTTCTAAATATCCTTTCGGAGTCCTGTTGCAAATTGAAAACACTTTGTTTAAATTTATAACCATGAATAAATTTACTTTTTTCCTGATCGTAATATTAATGCACAGTTCTTTATTTGCACAACGGGAATACAATGTCTGCGATTCAACCCTTTATACCCTGAACATCGATACAACTATCATTGCAGGAAAGAGAAATCTATATATCAAAACCAATTCAATCATTAGTCCGTTGTACGATTTTACAACTTCCGATTCGAATCAGTACATACGGGACTTCGATATTGTAAGACCTGATCTTTGGTTCACTGTTGTAGGGAGCAGGTACATTGGCGGCCTTACACAACTGCACCGGAGCAATGACCGCGGACAAACTTGGACGATAGACACCGCTCACTTTAGTGCAAGCAATGCGCAGACGGTCAGTTTCAATTTCCTGAGATCAATCAATAATCTGCAGCACTTAAATGGTGACACCCTGATCATGTTCATGCACTATTACGAGTCAGGAATTATTTATTCAATAAATGCCGGCACTACATGGACAAAATGGTTTGACAATCTGATTGCACATTACCAGGGTATGCTGACTTGCAACGACAAATATTACATTTATGGATTTGAGGGCGACGCCTTTCGTCCATGGATGTTTGGCTTCGACAAGCAATTGCTATTTACACCTGACACTAATGGGGCATGGAATTCCTTTTCGAATTTATCAAATCACCCTATGTGCTCTACTGCCAATGATACTGTTAACTGCGTCTATGCTTCGACCAGCAATACGCGTTGCGGACAATATACACACTTTAAAAATTACATAGATTCAATTTGCCTTACTTCAGATATAAACCGTCCCGATAATAAAACATTCGAAATTTTTCCTAATCCGGTAACAGAATTACTAACTATCAGAATTCCTTTCACTGAATTTCCGGATATTTCAATTTATACTATTCTTGGTAGCAAAATGATGAATACTCCAATCAGCAAAAAAAATGATTCTGAGTATTTGATCGATGTCAGAGATCATCCTGATGGAATGTACATACTTCACATAAACGATGGTGGAAGTTTTTATCATATGAAGTACATTAAAAAATAGCTTGATCTATTTTCAAATGATTTCGCGCAGTTTGCAAACAACTTCACTATTTCCTGATAAGCTTTACAGTTTGAATAACATCATCCGATTTAAGAGTGACGAAATAGGTCCCACTCTTCAATTCTGACAAGTCAACAACAACTTCGTTCTTTCCTATATGAAGGTTCTTGTGATCCATGTGTCTTACAGTTTTGCCAAGTACATCTTCAATTGAAACAGCAGATACATTTTCTTCTGTTAATCGTATTTCAATAGTAGCACTGGCTTCTACAGGATTTGGAAAAACTGTAATTCTGTTTCCATCTTCATTTTGTCTTGGTTGAACAATTTCAGTTTGTAATAACTGACCAATTTTTGCTGTAGTTCCTCCAACAACATAAATAACTTCTTTCGTATTAAAATCAAATGCATTCGCATAGCTGCCGGGAATAGCTGCAGTCCATTCAAAGATACCAAAACTATTTACTTTACAAATCGCCATCTCTGTTAAAGTTCCTGCTGCAAGATAAATGGCATTATCAATATCCATTTTCATTTGTGCATGTAATAGAAGTGCATAGGACGGTCCGTCGCCATCAAGATTCTGCCACAGAATATTTCCTGCATTATCGTATTTGATGAATGCAGCTCCGGGAGTACCGGAATTCGGGAAGCCGCATATTACAGGGCTGTCATCGTTGCCGACCTCTACGCGATATGCTGTTATGCTATTTGTATCGGTCCAGATCTGAGTTCCGTTTGCAGCTAATTTCTGCAGGACGCTACCTGAATTTGAAATGACATATTCACCATTGACCAGATAAGTATTGCCTTGCGAATCGCCACACGCATCGCCACTGGTATTGCTTGTAATTCCTGCAGTGGTCCAGATATGGTTTCCATTCAAATCAATTTTTGAATAACCATTTAGATTACCTGTTGTAGTGCGGGCAATGATCAGAAGGTTGCTATCAGGAGTGAATTTTATATTTAACGGAGCGCCGACACCGGAAGTATCAAAGTACGACCACACAGAATTTCCTGACGGATCAAATTTTTTCACTTTAGTAACAATTCCGTTTGTTCCCATTCCGAGACCTAAGACATAACTATTATCGTTAGCGTCTACCAAAACCTTCTTTGTTGAAGATCCATCAAACGAATTCTCAAAAACCACTCTCCATAACAAAACGCGAGAAGAATCAAATTTCATCAACACACTTGCAGCATTTACAGGACTTGAAAAACCTGAACGTATCGTTCCTGAAACTAAAATATTTCCAGAATTATCAGTCTCCACCCATGTTGCAACTTCGTGTCTCGTATTGTCAAGATTATCATATGCAGTTTCCCAAACGATATTTCCGGCAGAATCTCTTTTCGTCAAAGTAATATCGCCTGCAGGATTATAATCCCAGTTTACAGTGTACACATCAAAGTTATTGTTTGTTGCCACAGCAACACCACCGGGATAGTTGTACCAATCAACACTAACTTGGGCAAAGAGATCTGAACTGATAAAAATCAGGAAGAAAATTAATTTAAGTAATTTATGTTTCATGCTGTTCTTAATTTTATTCTTCAATAACAGCACCAAGGTAGATATTAGAAATCCTCTTAGAAATATTCTTATCCGAACAGGAAGAATTTGTGATTGAAATGGAAACGATACTTCTTTGCAAAAAAATTGTCAATGAAAATTATGATGATTATAAGATAGGATAGGATTATGTGGGGAAATGAATTTGTGCATGGCCTACTTAAACTGTGTTTTTTAATGACAAGACTTCGTCTTGCATTCCGGTTCTATAACACTAGTTTTATAATAATGAAAGCTGCATGTCGCTATGCAGAATATTGAGCGATATTACTTCAGCAGCGTCAATGAATCTTACATAAAGCGTGATTTGCCAGGCTAACAAAAAGTTATTGAATATAAATATTTTTCTTTCAATCGCAGAATCAAGGTCTTTTGAGAGTAATATTCAGAGGAATATTATTTTCAATCAAACAATAATCTGATGATTCAACAATGTTATCGCCTGTTAGATCAGGAACAACGTAACCTGACGAAAAATCCCAAGAACCTGTTTCAATCGAAGAAAGATCATTCAGATCTATATAACCATCGTGGTTAATATCGCCACTGAAAATGGCAAAATTACCATCACCAAGATTGAAAAGGTTGTTCCCAAAAGCCTGACTCTGCGGATAAATAAAACTGTAATTTGCAGATTGAGCAAGTTGAACAGGTTCCGAGCTCCAGGTTTCCAATGCATTTCTATGTTGAAGAACGAGATAATAGGGTTGCAACAAATAATAGGCAGGGATACTGAAATTTGCAGTTCCATTGCTCGAAAGGGTAGCAGTCGAAGTAAATTCAAAAGCATGCGGGTAATTCATATTTGCCAATGATAAGATTATGGTATCACTCAACAAAATGCTTGATATGTTAAGCGGGCCATTCATTAATCCGCCATCGATATAATATCCCTGGATTAATGCTTGTATTGAATAATCAAATTTGAAATCATTGCAAGGCACGGTCAATGTATCCCAGGTTGTACATTCATGTAGGTGTCCGTCAAAATCGGCAACACCTTTATAGCACCGGATAGAATATGTGTCTTCCGGTAATGTTAAATTTAATTCATGTTTTCCTTCATTGTTCAGTGGCCAGTAATACTGCATATACCACCAATAAGGAACTTCACCATAAAATACAGTACTGTCAGAATTATAAACTGTCATCCACCAGTCGCTGCACGAATCCTGAAGAGTTGCTATGATCTTTCCATCGCTGCAGTCTAAGGCAAGGGCTGGTTCTGCTGAAAATGTAATTGGTGAAACACAATTCAAGGGATGAATAATTATTGTATCAATTTTATTACACAGCGTATCATAATAATTGTATCCATTTACATAAGTGTACAGAACGAATGTATCAGGAAAGAGATTTTGATAAACAGCCGAATCACCTGAATACAATATTGGAGTATAAAACAGTCGAGCGCCTTCCAATGTCCACAATTCACTTTTCCATCCGAGACAGGAATTTGTTGCAACGTGAGAGGTGATTACCCCTAAAGGACAAACGTAAGAAGCACTATCTGTATAGGTATTCCACTGTGTCGTTTCACATTCAGGAAGAACTTCCAATTGATAATTATTCTGACATACATAATCGATAGACATAACTGTAGCGTCATAATGTCCTGGCGGCATTCCGGCAGCTGTAAAGTGATCGCCATTTTCATTCGGATAATTGGAATATTGCGATCGTGTATCATTCCACATTACATAAGTAACTCCTGTTTCAATGTGATACAACCATATATAGTACTGATAACATTCCGAAGAACTTCCTACAGCTTCAATTGTTGCATCCTGACAAGCATATCCTGAAGCAGGAGTTGTAGTAAATGTTGCTGCCACGTGACACGGTGGCTCTTCTATAGTAATAGTCATTGTATCAATACAACCGTTTGGGATTGAACCAGCAACGAAATAATAGGTTCCAGGTGCAACCCCTGTAAATGTGTACGATGACTCGCCGTAATCAAAAGGTATTCCATAAGGTCCGCCAGAAACATATGCACCATTGCATGCATTCGTATTAACAGAAACAGTGATCTCGCCATCAGAGCATTTGTAATCGCTGCAATTCTGTGAAGTTACAGAAAGTGAAATGTTACAAGGAATTCTATCAATATGCACAGACGATTGATGAATTTGCTCCGTATAAGTTGTGTTACAAACTAAACAAGGGATATTGTTATAGCCACAGATCAAAGGATCGTTTGAAACGTAAGGATTGGAATGAGCACAAAGCGTATAAAACTGATAGCAGATATCATAGGAATAGCTTGAACTTGCATAGTACAACCCATTTGCACTAAACCATGAATAATAATAACTTCCACAAGAAGTAATTGCATCATACACACCGGAAATTTCATATTGATAATTTTCTCCATAACACTGAGGTGTATAAGTTAATGTTACATTTCCTGTATTTGGAACACAGTAATTCGGGCATTGCGCAAAAACTTGGCTGGAAAAAAAGAGAATTGCGAAAATGAAAAGTAGAAATTTTTTCATGTGATTCATCGATTAAGTCATTGGTTCAAATATAAAAACTTTGTAAATTACAGTCAAGGTGTTCATTGAGATAAATTTAAATTAAATCGTTGAATTAATTGCACAATCAAGGTATTAGTAATAATTAAACAATCTTTTTAATAGTTTTTTAATTTCCCGGACGAAGTCTGTGGACAGGAAATTGAAACTGTGTTTTTTCATGACAAGACTTCGTCCTGCAGTACGGTTCTCTAACACTTGTTATTAATATTGGAATCTGTAGGCCGCCAGGCGGAATCTTAAGCGAAATTACTTCTGATGTTTCAACAACCAGTACAGTAAGCGTGATTCCGCCGGGAATGTGTGAAAGTACTTTCAAAAAAGTTGCTGCTATTACTCACAATCCGGCAACGGCTTCCAAGCTCCCTTCTTGAATAAACACTTCCAATCGATCCTGGAACATAAGCTCAACGAAATATACAGTGCTTGCGGTGATTGATCTATTACACTATCAAATCCTTTCATGAATAACCGGTAATGCGGTTCGATTACGAAATAAAATCTTTCCTACAACAATTTTCTAAAAACACTGTTAGCTGAAGTGCTGCTACTACCAATAATTTGATTCATATCGGTGATACAACACATTCTTCAAAGGATTAGTAGGCTCTGGTGGAGAGATTTTCTGAACAACATTTTCCAGGTCGCAATATGAAAAGTCAGCAATGATTTCTCCAGCAGCAACAGAAATTAATTCTAAATCCTTTTCTGTTGCGGTCTCGTCAAAAACACATTTGAAAATTACTTTGTTACCATTCCACTCGACCGATGCGCTTCTCAAGCAAGGTGTAACCTCTCCAATTAATGCTCTGACACCACTAAGAATAAGCGATATGTCTTTTTCAGATTTCAAAATCTATACTTTCCGAAATATATTAAATTAAATCCCCTCAAATCAAAAACAAGAAAAATATCACTAACTCCGGGAACATTCCCGCTGGTAAAGGGAACGTTCCCATTCAAATATTTAACTCATACTTCACATGTAGTATTTTTAACCTAAAAAAGAAAAACTATCTTAGCAGTCACCACACACACACGCTTACCACACTAAATTTTCACCACATGAAAAAAATCTATCACTCCGCCACATGCACAACCTGTCAGCGCATCCTTAAAGAATGGAATCCGGGAAAGGATGTTATTCTTCAGGACATTAAAACAGAACCCATTACTGCTGCACAGATCGACGAAATGAAAAAAATGGCAGGGACGTATGAATCGTTGTTCAGCCGGATTGCCATCAAATACCGCGGCATGGGTCTGAATGAAAAAACTCTGACAGAAAAAGATTATCGAAAGTATATTCTGGATGAATACACTTTTTTGAAACGACCGGTCTTGATACTGGACGACAAAATATTTATTGGCAACAGCAAAACAAATGTTGCCGCAGCTAAAGCTGCATTGAGTAGATGACTTCAAATACAAAAGCGCACGTGGCAGCGTTCTCTGCCAATCTTATCTATGGCGTGAATTTCAGTGTCGCCAAGATCGTAATGCCGGCCATGATCAAACCTGCCGGATTCGTTTTGCTACGAGTCTTCTTCGCAACCCTGCTTTTCTTTCTCATGCGATTCCTTTACAAGGTTTCAATTCAGAAAATGGAACGGAAAGACATCTTTCGTTTTTTTCTCCTCGGACTTTTCGGTGTAGCCATCAATCAACTTTTATTTTTCAAAGGACTTTCTCTCACTTCCAACATCAATGCTGCCCTCATCATGACGAGCAATCCGGTCATGGTCGTACTCATCGCCGGTATTCTCATCAGCGAACGGATCACTTTGATCCGGCTTATCGGGATCTTCCTCGGTGTGATCGGTGCAGTTTCACTGATCACCATGAGTCAGAAGCATGGAGTAGGTTCATTTTCAGGGGATTTAATGATCTTTATCAATGCTGCTTCGTATGCAGTCTTCATCGTTATGGTGAAACCGATGATGAAAAAGTACGATCCGTGGTTCGTTCTTAGCTGGACATTCTTCTTCGGACTGCTCATTGTCGCCCCTTTCGGTTTTTCCGATGTAATTGCTATTCAGTGGGATGCTTTCAAAATAACCCATTGGTCAGCAATCATATTCGTGATCTTCTTTACTACTTTTCTGGCTTATCTGCTCAATACATTGGCTCTCAAAGAATTGAGTCCAGCTATCGTGAGCTATTACATTTACCTTCAGCCGATCTTCGCTACGCTCATCACACTATATATAATGCATGAGCCGGTTAAATGGATTCACGCATTAGCTTGTGTGCTGATTTTCACAGGAGTGTACCTGGTCTCCAACCCCACATTTGGCAAAGCGAAATCTTAAGCTAATTTTGCCTCACCATTTTTTAAACTAAACCCATGATCCGCTCAATGACCGGTTTCGGTACCTCGTCTATCGAATTTGAAAACAAAACCATTTCCGTTGAGATCAAATCGGTCAACAGCAAGTTCATGGACCTTAACCTCCGCCTTCCTTCTGCCTATAAAGAGAAGGAAATGGAACTCCGCACCGATCTTGCCCGCTTCATCGAACGTGGAAAATGTGAAGTAGCGTTTTCAGTTGAATCACAGGAAGCCGCAAAAAAAACAGTGATCAATCGTCAACTGGCAAAAGCATATTTCGAAGAACTGAAAATGCTCGATGCTGAATTGGGGATCTCTACTCCGAATTATCTGCAGATCATTCTTCCATTACCTGATGTAATGATGAACGACAAAACTGTTTTGTCAGAAGCGGAATGGAACGCTGTACAGAAAGCAATGAAGCAAGCCTCTGATGCATTTCAGAAATTCCGTTTGAATGAAGGTGCAGCTTTGCAGAAAGATATTGAACAACGTTTGCAGGCAATACTCGACGGACTGAAAGAAATTGAAAAATTCGAAGGCGGAAGAATTGAGCTGGTACGCAAACGTCTTCAATCAAATCTGGAAGAATTCATTCAACTTAACAACATCGACAGAAACCGTTTCGAACAGGAACTGATTTTTTACATAGAGAAATACGATATCTCTGAAGAGAAAGTCCGCCTGAAAAGTCATTGCGATTATTTCGTGAAGACCATGAAAGACGATCCGTCAGCCGGAAAAAAACTTTCTTTCATCGCTCAGGAGATCGGAAGAGAAATAAACACGATCGGTTCGAAAGCAAATGATGCCGATATGCAGAAGTCTGTTGTCATCATCAAAGACGAACTGGAAAAAATAAAAGAACAGATACTGAATGTAGTCTAATGGGAAAAGACAATAAACTACTTTTATTCTGTGGACCATCAGGAAGTGGTAAAACTACCATCGTTCATGATCTGCTGGCGTCTGACTCACGATTGAAATTTTCTGTTTCTGCTACTACTCGCAGTAAACGTTCTAATGAAACTGATGGAAAGGATTATCATTTTATTTCTGTCGAAGAATTTAAACGAAGAATTGAAAACGATGAATTCGTTGAATGGGAAGAAGTATATACAAATGGTTATTACGGTACCCTGAAATCCGAGATCGACTCCATCTGGGCTGAAGGAAAAATTCCTGTATTCGATGTTGATGTTGAAGGTGGAATAAAGATCAAAAGTATTTTCGGCGAACAACTACTCGCTGTTTTTGTTCGGCCGCCTTCGATTGAAATTCTTCATCAACGTTTAAAAGCAAGAAATTCCGAAACTCCCGAATCGTTCAAAGCAAGAATCGTAAAAGCCGAACATGAGTTAACCTATGCAGATAAGTTCGATCATATCATTGTGAATGACACCTTGGAGAAGGCTTTGGAAGAGGCGCATGGCATTGTCAATAATTTCATCTAATAATTGCGGAATTCGGATTGCGGATTGCGGATTGCGGATTGGCGTCTCGAATTTAAAGTCGATTACTTAATTTGAAGAGCGGAAGAAATAAATAGAATGAATAAACTTGAATTGAAGCGGATAGCACAATCCGAAATCCGCATTCCGAAATCTTAAATCCCAATAATCCACTTATAAAAAAATGAAAATAGGTCTTTTCTTCGGCAGCTTTAACCCCATTCACAATGGCCACATGGTGATAGCAGGGTATATGTCCGAATTTACGGATCTGGAACAGGTGTGGTTTGTTGTTTCACCACACAATCCGCTGAAGTTGAAACAAACGCTTTTGCAGGATTATCACCGGTTGAGTATGGTGAAGATCGCCATCGGCGACAACAGAAAACTGAAAGCTTCCGACATCGAATTTAAATTACCTAAACCAAGTTATACTATTAATACACTTGTATATTTGTATGAGAAATTTCCGCAACATCAGTTTGTACTGATCATGGGCAGCGATAATCTCGATAGTTTTAACAAATGGAAAAATTATGAGCAGATCCTTGAACAAGCAGAGATCTATGTTTACCCGAGAAAAGATTCAACGACAAATGAGTTCACTACACATCCTAAAGTAAAGATCATCCCCGCTCCTTTGATGGAAATTTCTTCCAGTTTTATCCGCGAAAGTATAAAAGCGAAGAAAGACGTAAGATATATGGTGCCGGAAAAGGTATGGGAGTTTCTGGAGGAGATGAATTTTTACAGGTAGTGTTCTTGTGCTAGAAACTTAGTGAACTTAGTGTTGAAAAATTTTAACACTAAGTTTTTATCACAAGAGCACATAAAGTTTTCAATTAAAAAAAACGTCCATTTCGAATTACGAAAAAATAATCAACAATGTCAGCAACAAAATACAAATTCGGCACCCGCGCAATTCACGCAGGACAGGAACCTGATCCTTCAACAGGAGCGATCATGACTCCTATTTACCAGACTTCAACTTATGTACAGGAAAGTCCGGGGAAACATAAAGGATATGCGTATGCACGCGGTAAAAATCCGACACGTGTTGCATTGGAAAAATGCATTGCTTCACTTGAGAATGCAAAACACGGCTTGTGTTTTTCCAGCGGACAAGGTGCTGAGGATGCTATCATCAAATTGCTTCGCCCCGGCGATGAAGTAATTGCTACCGACGATCTGTACGGCGGATCATATCGTATGTTCACAAAAGTGTTCGCTCACTTTGGAATTGTTTTTCATTTCGTGAACATGGATAATGTGAATGATATATCTAAGCATGTCAATGCAAAGACAAAAATGATCTGGCTGGAAACACCTACCAATCCTTTGATGCGCATCATCGACATTAAAGCAACAGCTGAGATCGCCAAAAAAAATAATCTGATGCTTGTTGTAGATAACACTTTTGCATCGCCATATTTACAGAATCCACTTGACCTTGGCGCTGACATCGTTTTACATTCCGTCACAAAATATATCAATGGTCACTCTGATATCGTAATGGGCGCAACATGCACCAACAACGATAAGATCCAGGAAGACCTTGCCTTCATCGCCAACTCTTGCGGTGCTACACCGGGACCACAGGATAGTTTCCTTGCACTGCGCGGAATCAAAACCTTACATGTACGTATGGACAGACATTGCGCCAATGGAAGAGCTGTTGCTAATTATCTTCGTTCGCATCCGAAAGTAGAAGCAGTACACTGGCCGGGATTCCCTGATCATCCGAATCATGATGTAGCAAAAAAACAAATGCGCGATTTCGGTGGTATGATCTCATTTACACTGAAAGGGAATTCAATGGAAGAAGCGTTCCGTATGGCATCTGCAACAAAAGTATTTTCACTTGCAGAATCATTGGGTGGTGTTGAATCATTGATTGGACATCCTGCATCAATGACACACGCTTCGATTCCAAAAGAACTCCGTGAAAAATCAGGTGTCCTTGATTCATTGCTTCGTCTCAGTGTTGGTATTGAGGATGAAAGTGATCTTATCGAAGACCTGAGACAAGCGATTGGATAAGGGAAAATTTTATTGACAAGTAGTGGGCTGAGTGATTAGGATCCTTGTGTTCTACTGTCAGAAATTAGTGAACATCTGTTTAAAAAAAATCAAAAGAAAGAGCCTCTTCATGGGGCTTTAATTGACGGCAAGGAAAATTAGCAGAATTTGACAAACAAAATAAGATGACATTGATCCTTAAAAGATCAGTATTACAGGCATAACCGGGAGAGCATAAGTCCTATTCTACCCGTGAGTATTCGAAATTAATTGAAAAATTGCTCTTTTTTATAAAAAAATTAATCTTTATGAAGAGGTGCAGGAGCTTTGTCATTCTAGCGTAATTATATGACCCGACAAGGCTCTATAACATCCTCTTAACTATAAAAATTCATTAAATTATCTTAAATTTGTATTTCATCAATCTATAGATGATACTCCTGTCAACAACACTACTAAAATTATCATGAAAAAAAATCTACTCGCATTTGTAATTGCGGCGTCATTGGCTACCGGTTCATTTGCTCAAGAGCATCGTTGCTATACTACTGAAAAGCAGAACGAGGCTATCCAGAACAATCCGGCTCTTATTCGTCAGATGGACGAACTGGAAAAATTCACAGAGAATTTTACAAAAACAACCAGAGCAAATGGTTCTGTTGTTTATACAATTCCAATTGTATTTCACATTTTGCACAATTACGGTGCTGAAAACATTTCTGATGCTCAGATCTATGATGCAATGAGGATTCTGAATGAAGACTACCGCAAGTTGAATGCTGATACGTCTTCAATCGTTGCTTCATTTCAGGGAATCGCTTCTGATAGTGAAATTGAATTCCGCCTTGCAAGCATCGACCCGAATGGGAACTGTACTAACGGAATAGATCGCATCGTCACCCAATTGACTTATCTTGCTAATGATGATTCAAAACTGAATCCATGGCCAAACAATAAATACCTGAATATCTGGGTAGCAAATTCACTTGAAAATACTGGTGCTGCTGCTTATGCATATTACCCTGGTGGAGCTCCATCTGCTTCTGTTGATGGAGTTTTGAGTCGCCACAATTATGTTGGAAGTATTGGAACAAGTTCAGTAGGCGGCAGTCGTACTCTTACACACGAGATCGGCCATTGCTTAAACCTTGCTCACGTTTGGGGAAGTACTAACCAACCCGGAGTTGCCTGCGGCGATGATGGAGTTTCTGATACACCTGAAACAATGGGTCACACTACTTGCAACCTAACTAGTTCTGTTTGTAACCCTCCGATTATCGAGAATGTTCAGAATTATATGGAATATTCTTTCTGTGAACACATGTTCACTGAAGGACAATCTGTAAGAATGCGTGCTGCATTAAATAATGCTACAGCAGGAAGAAATAACCTTTGGCAAGCCGCTAACTTATTAGCTACCGGTGTAACTGCAGGACCACAACTTTGTACCCCGATCGCAGACTTTGATGTTTACAATCAGATGGTTTGTGCAGGTAGTGATGTAACATTCTATGATCTTAGCTGGAATGGCCGTGTTGGAACATGGAGCTGGTCTTTCCCAGGTGGGGTACCTTCAACTTCTTCTGATTCGATGCCAACAATAAACTATCCGACTCCGGGAATTTATTCTGCAACCTTATCAGTTACTAATGCTACAGGAACAGATTCAATTACCAAGTCATCATTGATCTACGTATCAGGGACACAACAAACAAGTGTTCCATTCATTGAAAGTTTTGAAGACACAGCTTCATTTCCGGGAAGTACAGGGTTTGTCTTAAATCCTGATAATGGAACAACATGGGCACGTGTTACAAATGCAGCTTTTGCCGGTTCAGCTTCTCTTAAGATCAATAACTTTACAAACACAAAAGGACAAGTTGACGAGTGGATTATGCCAACAATGGATTTCTCAAACATCACTTCACCAGTGATCATGACATTCTACGTAGCAAATGCAAGAAGAAACTCAACCAGCGATGATGAACTTTCATTCTCCGGAAGTCTTAATTGCGGAGCAACATGGCAACCGAGATACAGCAAAAGCGGCGCAACACTTGCAACAGCAACTAACATCGTTTCATCGAACTTTGTTCCTAACTCAACTCAATGGAGAAAAGAAACAGTAACGCTGAATCCTTTCAAACTTCTTCCAAACGTTCGTTTCAAATTCACTAACACAAGTGACAGAGGAAACAATACATATATCGACAGTATCAACATCACAGGTACAATCGTGAATGTGGATGAAATGGATGAGATTCAATTGGGATTCGCTCTCTATCCGAATCCAACTACTGAGTCAAGTAAAGTACAATTCAAATTATCTACTAAACAAAATGTAACCCTTGATGTGAAAAATATCTTAGGTGAGACTATCAAAAAAGTAGTTAGTGAAGAAATGGAAGGCGGTCTTCATGAGATCCAGCTTCCTGCCCTTCCAAAAGGAATATACATGATCGATCTTTATACAGGTAACAAACACCATGTTCGTCGTTTGATCGTTTCGTAATCGAGTTTAAATAATTGAAAAGGCCTGCGTAATTGCAGGCTTTTTTTTTGCCTTTGCAAAAGCGGGATCAAATAAAAATTTGATTTGTTTTAAATTTATCAAACCTCCAATTTGGCAGGAGCAAATGAGGCACTATTAAATGTTGATAATGAGCCGTTTGACGCGCTTTCGTTTGAAAATGGGGCGCCCCGGGGGGCAACGAAAAATTGCCATAAAACATCCTTTCTCCCTGTTGTTAAACTTACATTGACATTTAATAATTCTTGTAGCAAGAAAAATTTCTTCAATACTTCCTTTCTACTTGTTGTTATACTTTTCCTCACTTTTACATTTAATAATTACTGTTGCAAGAAAAAATTCTTTAGAACTTTTTTCTCCAAGATGCACACCTACTAATTACATTTATACTTATTTGTAAAGGCAAATTCAGTCTCTTCAAAGCCAAAAATTCGAATCCTTATCTGCTATAAAATTTTCGAAAATTATTTTCTAATGGATTTTCTCTTCTCTGACCTTTTGAAAAAATAATTCTTTCAATTCAAGTATAATTGAGATCCTATTTCATTGTTGCCGTTTTGCACAATGACATGAAAGACAAACAAAAGTAATTTGTGTTCTTTTCACAAATGTGAAATCAAAACATGATCAAATACTATTTCATAAAAATTATTTGTTGTCCTACTGGAAGTGGATTATAATAGGAATAACCTCTGCGCTTAATTGAGGCTTAGCCACATCATTTACAGAAATAAAAACGACTTCAACAACTCCGTAAACAGGACAACAAATTTCTCTAATCATTCGCTTAAAACTGGCTTGCGCCGCGCAAGTTTCCCCTGATTTTCCCCCTTCTTGCGTGACTGCCTTTCAGTGACAGTCAGAATAAATAGTCAAATCACCATATTTCAAGTGAAAATAATAACCCCATAAATGACGGTTATTTTATGAAACAGGAAGGAACTGTCATTCTTTCGCCCATTCCGCCTGTCAGGCAAAGAAATATTCCATTGAATTTCTTAAATTCGTCACCCCAAGGGACAAATCAACCTTATGTTCCTTTTGAAAGTATCATGAAAAAAATCCTATTTGCCTTCGCACTTGCAGCAAGCATTGCGACAACATCCAATGCACAGGAGCATTTTTGCTTTACAACAGAAATGGACAATATCGCAACTGCGAATGATCCCGGCTTGCTGAATCAAAGGCAGGCACTGGAAAACTTTATCCAGAGGTACGCTACCACTGAAAGAAGAAACAGCGGAACAGTTTATGTCATTCCTATTGTATTTCATATTCTTCACAATTACGGCGGAGAAAATATTTCCGATGCACAGATACTGGATCAGGTAAACATTCTTAACCGCGACTTTCGCAGACTGAATGCCGATACTATCCTTATCGTTCCTGCATTTCAAGGACATGCTGCAGACTGTGAAATTGAATTCCGTTTACCAAGTATTGACCCAAATGGAAATTGCACTAACGGAATTGATCGTATCGTAACTCCGCTTACCTATCAGGCCAATGATCAGTCAAAATTAAATCCATGGCCGAATGATAAATATTTCAACGTCTGGGTTGCAAACTCTCTTGAAAATTCCGGCGCTGCTGCATATGCTTACTATCCTGGTGCGAATAGCTCCATTGACGGAGTGTTGTGTCTGAGTTCTTATATCGGCAGTATCGGATCCAGCAATACCTTGCGAAGCAGAGTACTTACTCATGAGATCGGGCATTCAATGAATCTTGCTCACGTCTGGGGAAGTACGAATTCACCTGGAGTTGCATGTGGTGATGACAATGTTAATGACACACCTGAAACTAAAGGCTGGTCAGGTTGTAACCTGAATGGCTCTGTTTGTAATCCTCCGATCATTGAGAACGTTCAAAATTACATGGAGTATTCGTATTGTGATGTCATGTTCACTGAAGGTCAGAAGACAAGAATGCGGGCAACATTAAATAGCCCTGTTTCGGGACGGAATAATCTCTGGACTCCTGCGAATCTTATTGCAACCGGAGTTACAGCTGGTCCGCAACCGTGTGTTCCGATCGCAGATTTTGGAATCAACCGAAATCTTATCTGCTACAATGGCGAAGTTACCTACTATGATCTAAGCTGGAATTCTACGATAACAAACTGGAACTGGTCGTTTCCCGGTGGAATTCCATCCACTTCAACTGATTCTGCACCGGTGATTTCTTATCCTAATCCTGGTACTTATTCTGCAACACTTGTGGTCAGCAACACTGCCGGAAGTGACTCGATCACGCAAACGCAGATGGTCACAGTTTCCGGTCCAAGTGTGACCAGTATTCCTTACATGGAAAGTTTCGAAGACACTGCTTCATTTCCCGGCCCAACAGGCTCTATTTTCAATGAAGACAATGGAACTTCATGGGCGCGGGTAACCAATGCAGGTGTTTCTGGTGTAGCTTCAATTAGGATAAGTAACTTTTCAAATGTCAGAGGCGAGATCGATGAATGGATTATGCCGGTAATGGATTTTTCAAATGTTACATCTCCTGTTGAAATGACTTTTTATGTTGCCAACGCTCAGAGAAATTCAACAAGTGACGACCGGCTGACTTTTTCAGGAAGTAATAACTGCGGAGGTAACTGGCAATTGCGTTTCAATAAAAGCGGTGCTACTCTCGCTACTGCAGGCGGTGTAGTCTCTTCTAACTTTACTCCAAATTCCACACAATGGCGAAAAGAAACGGTATCGCTTAACCCGTTTAAACTACTTCCGAATGTTCGCTTCAAATTCACTAATACCAGTGACAGAGGGAATAATACCTACATCGACAGTATCAACATTACCGGTACAATTGTGAATGTGGATGAAATGGATGAGATCCAACTTGGTTTTGCTTTGTATCCGAACCCTACTACAGAATCAAGCACAGTACAATTCAAGTTATCTTCTAAACAGAATGTGATCCTGGAAGTAAAAAATATTTTGGGAGAAACAATCAGAGAAGTAATAGCTGAAGAAATGGAAAGCGGTCTTCATGAGATCAAATTGCCTGCACTTCCAAAAGGAATTTACATGATCGATCTTTATACGGGTAATAAACACCACGTTCGCCGGTTGATCGTTTCTTAACAAATCACAATAAAAAAGCCGGATAGTATTTCCGGCTTTTTTATTGTTCAACTACAAGCTATTTATCCGGTGAAAAGGTTCTGTATCAATCTCAGTATTGCCTTTCATATGTCATATTTTTTTTCAAGATTTGTAACCTCTCATACACTTCCAAAGTACCACAAGTTTACCGTATCTTACCCGAATGTTCCAATCGCGATTTAGCATTATTTTATTGGTTTTTTGCCTTTTTTCGCACTTTGTTAGTGCTCAGGAAACTCCTGAATATCGTAAAAATGCTTTTTCGATCAACATTACCCGCTGCATTTCAAATGAGTTGAACCTGAGCTTTGAAAAACGCTTGTCGGTACGACGTGCAATCGAATTCAATGCTGGTTACATTTACATCAATGATCCATTGCAGGAATTTGCAAAGACATGGGCAAATACCCAATATTTTTATGAGCGTGGGTTTGCTGCAAGGATCCATTATAAGATCTTCAAAAAACCGGAAGACGATAAAACCAAATGGCGTGATTATATCTCACCGGGAATCGCTTACAAATATCTTTACTATAACAATCAATGGTTTGAAAATGAAAAAACAGCTGACAATGGTGAGATCTACCATGAACGCCTGTTTCAACATCGTTTCAGAAGTAAAATGAGCTTTGAATTTATTTGGGGCAAAGTCTATGAAATGAATCAGACCTTTGCTTTCGAATTTTATTATGGTGCCGGATTAATGGGAACGATCTCTGATCGCTATGTTGTTTACAACCAACCCGACGACCGCAAGCCAAAGATCATCACTGTAAACGATAACGATAAATCTTTCTACGTTCGTCCCAGTCTCTTAGTTGGTGCAAAACTCCGAATCTCTCTGTAAAAAAAACAGGCTTGGTAACAAAGTCTTTCCTCTTTGCAGCCAAGCCCATCTTTTCACTTTTCACTTTTCACTTTTCACTTTTCACTTTTCACTTTTCACTTTTCTTTCCTAGTGTGCCTCCAACCAATTCTTCCCCGTCCCCATTCCGATTTCAATCGGAACTTTTAACTTAAGCGCTGTTTTCATTCTGTGACTCACAAGTTCTTTCAGTTTATCAACTTCTGTATGGAAGGCATCAAAAACAAGTTCATCATGCACCTGAAGTAACATCTTCGACTTCATTTTTTCTTTCCTGATATCGTTGTATATATTGATCATTGCTACCTTGATCATATCAGCAGCACTTCCCTGTATCGGCGCATTGATGGCATTACGTTCTGCAAATCCACGTACTGTAGCATTCGCAGAATTGATGTCACGCAGATGACGTCTCCGCCCAAGGATCGTTTCCACATATCCTTTTGAACGTGCGGATTCAATACTATGATCCATATATTCTTTCACATGTGAATACTGACGGAAATAATTATCGATGATACTCTTTGCCTCACCGCGTGAAATATTCAGTCGCTCAGCAAGACCGAATGCAGAAATGCCATAGATGATCCCGAAGTTGACCATCTTCGCATTTCGCCGCATGTCAGAAGTTACATCCTTTAATTCAACTCCGTAAACTTTCGCTGCTGTGGCAGCGTGAATATCTTCACCACTGTTGAATGCAGAAAGCATTCCAGGATCCTGACTCAATTCAGCAATAATACGTAACTCTATCTGTGAATAATCTGCAGACAACAAAACATAATCTTCGTTTCGGGCAATGAAAGCTTTGCGGATCTCGCGACCTCTTTCAGTACGGATAGGAATATTCTGCAAGTTGGGATTATCGGAACTTAATCGTCCGGTAACTGCAACTACCTGATTGTATGATGTGTGAATTCTTCCGGTGGAAGGATCGATCAATTCAGGAAGTACATCGACATAGGTATTTTTCAGTTTCACCAACTCGCGGTAATCAAGGATGCGCCTTACGATCGGATGTTTGTTTTCAAGTTTGCTTAATACATCCTCCCCTGTAGAATATTGTCCGGTCTTCGTCTTCACCGGTTTCTCCATGATCTTCAGTCGCTCAAATAAAACTTCTCCGACTTGTTTTGGTGAACTTATATTGAAGACCGATCCCGCCATTGTTTGGATCTCTTTCTCAACAAGTCCAATATCAGTTGCCAGTACCTGTGAAAGTTCTTTCAGTGATGATGTATCTAACCGGATCCCTTCTGATTCCATTTCCATCAGGACATTTACCAATGGCATTTCAACTTCATGAAATAATTTTTCCAGCCCGGCTTTCTTCAGCTTCGGCTCAAAATTTTCCTTCAGTTGCAATGTTACATCAGCATCCTCCGCAGCATATTCAGCTACTGCATCCACTGGGACATCGCGCATATTCAACTGGTCTTTTCCTTTTTTACCGATCAATGTTTCAATTGATACAGGGGAATACGACAGATATGTTTCACTCATGATATCCATGTTGTGACGCATTTCCGGTTGAATCAAAAAGTGAGCGATCATTGTGTCAAAAGTAGGACCGGCAATATTTATTCCGTAACGGGTCAGGATTGCAAGATCATATTTTAAGTTCTGCGCGACCTTTTCAATTTTTTCATTTTCAAAAACAGGCTTGAATTCAGCGACGATCTTTGTTGCCTCTTTCATGTCCGGTGGCACCGGCACATACCAACCTTCATGGATCTTACTGCTGAATGAAATTCCAACTAGTTCAGCTTTACCTGCATCGATTCCCGTAGTTTCAGTATCGAAACAAATGGATTTTTGTTTCAACAATTCGGCAAGAAGTTTTTTACGTTCTTCAGGTGAATCAGCAAGAAAATATTTATGATTTGTTGTGTGAATGGTATTAAGATCTTTCTCAACTCCGGGATCAGGCAATTCCTCAGGCTCTACTTCTACAGTTGAGGTCTTTGGTTCTTCTCCAAAAAGAGAAGTCTGCGATGACTGAAGGACTATAGGTTTTGATTTACCCGGTTCAGCAGGAGCATTCGACAGATTAAGTTGTTCAGCAAGCCGGCGGAATTCAAGTTCCGTAAATAACTCCCGCAACTTATCTTTATCGGGTTCGCAGGCAATGAGGTCATCAATGTTATTATTGACAGGAACATCAAGTAAAATGGTTGCTAGTCTCTTTGACTGTATTGCCATTTCTTTATTGAGTTCAACTTTCTCTTTCAGTTTACCTTTCAGCTGATCAGTATTCTGTAATAAATTTTCTATGCTTCCGAATTGTTTCACAAGCTGAATTGCAGTCTTCTCTCCTACCCCCGGAATTCCGGGAATATTGTCGGAAGCATCGCCCATCAATCCAAGTATATCTTTTACCTGTTCCACTCTTTCAATGTCCCAGCGTTTGCATACTTCTGCTTTGCCCATGATCTCCGCACCGTTTCCGAGTCGTGCCGGTTTGTAAATGAAAGTATGCTCATCAACCAGTTGTCCGAAATCTTTATCGGGAGTCATCATGTATGTATCGAATCCCTCTTTCTCTGCTTTCACTGCAAGTGTACCGATGATATCATCTGCTTCATAACCTACTTTCGTAAGAAGTGGAATGCAAAAACACTCACACAAACGATAAATGTAGGGTATACTTTTAGCAAGATCTTCAGGCATTTCTTCGCGATGTGCTTTGTATGCAGGAAACTCTTCATGACGTGCAGTAGGACCCGAAGTATCGAATACAACTGCTATATGTGTCGGATTTTCTTTCCGCAAAACTTCAAGAAGTGTATTTGTAAAACCAAAAATAGCGGACGTATTCAGTCCTTTGGAATTGATCCTGTGATTATTCGAAAACCCGAAATATGCGCGATAAATCAGCGCCATACCGTCGAGAAGGAAAAGTTTTTTAGACATTTGTGTTTAGATGAAGGGCAAAGATAAAAAAATCGCTTTTCATCAGACGATAAAATAACGTCAAATCCTCTTCTAATCAATCAAAATATACCAGTAATCAGCATTTAATTCTACCGCCTCTCTAAGATTTTTAAGGGAGATTAAATTTACAATTCAAATTAAAGTCCTTGAAATCTGTATTAGCAAGTCAATTAGAAACGATGAATTTCTTTATTATACTAGCGATATCATCCACAATAGAAATGTAATAAACTCCATTGGAGAAATTTACTTCAATTTTTTCTGCAATTAGGCTATCAAAGCCTTTTTGAAACAAAATTTTTCCAAATTGATCATAAATCTTAACAGTGGTATTGTGCAATTCTACATCAGATGAGATAAATATTTCCTTTTGAACTGGTACAGGAAAAACATTTATTCTTTCATCAATCAAAAGATCCGGGACGGAATTTTGGATATAACATAAATCCCAAACTCCTCTGCTGTTGAAGTCGATGCCGGTAATGATATTAAAATTTATAATATTATAATTAACAGGAAATGAAGTATACACGGGTTCATTAACTCCGCTTACTAAATTGTCATCCCAAGAAATTACAAAAGAATTAAAATTACAATGTGAACTATCATTAATTGTTACATCAATAAATACAATTTGCAATGAATAATAGTTTGGCCAAAGCATGTCTGAAGCAATAGTAAATACTGAATCTGATTTATTAAATAACTTTTTTGCATAGTAAAAACTATTAAAATTTGAACCAGGCCAATACCCTGAATATTTTATATTTGAAAGTGTATCTAAGTGGATCAGAAATATTGAATTATTCAATTGAGTCAATATCTCAAAACTTTTATCAGGCAACTGAATCATTTCCATGGTATCAGTCCAATTTAAATATGAAGAATTTTTAAACGACAAAACGTTCCCCACTGAATCTGTTTTTAAGAAAAAAATTGACCTAAAAGTTGCTGAATCTTGAATGCCACAAAAAGCGTACTCATTATCTACTGTTTTTATTCCCGAATGAAAAGAAATATTGCCATAACTTTTAGTCCATATGCCGTTTAATAGTGAATCATACTCTGAAACTTTATTCCCATTTGCAGATATGATACGACTACTAAAACCAGGGAAAACCACATTTTGCAATGTCTGATTATATCTCATCCACAAAATATCCCCTAATGAATCAGTTCTAATATAATTATTAAACAAATAACCATTATCCGCTAATTTGCAAGTTGAATTAACTCTTCCTGTTAAGCCAAGGGGATTTGAAATTATTTTTGACCACTGAAGATTAAATGTTGAATCTAATTTATATATAATTGTGTTAAAAAAATTTCCAGGTCCAAATAAAGAATCAACCCCTCCTCCGATTAAAATACCATTATCTGCCGTTTCAACAGCTGTTGTTAATGAAAAACCAAAATGGCTGTACGGCAATTTATTGGCATAAACCACATCGACAGAATCCTTTTGAAAATCATAAATTGATACATAAGAATACCCGAGATCACTAGTACTAATTGAAGTACAAATAAAATAATTCCCGTTTTTCCTCTGATAAGTGTTGTTTTCAAAACCATCCAATGGGACTCCAATATGTTTGGTTGTTAAAGGCTGTGCAGTTAAAACAAAAGTTAGTTCCAATAAAATCAAACTAATAAAAATGATTTTTCGTGTCATTATATGTTTTTATTAAACCGATAATTATCAAATATAATATATTTTTAAAACTTCCCTTTACTTTGACTACAATAGAATTAAATGTACGAAATATTGATTTTTAATTTACATTATATTTTATAATTCATGCTTGTCATTATATCTGCTGAATTATTAAACCATTAAAAATTAAATGAGCTACGTTTAAGACCTTCCACAATATGTGCCACCGCCGGACAAATCATAGAATTCAAATACGTCAATGGTAAAATTGAACGGATATCTCTTTGATCGGTATGCGGATATTGCCTGCAGGCATTCGGACGCGCTGAGTAAACCGAACAACAGTTATCTTCTTTCAGAAAAGTACACGGCATTTTTTTAAAGACATAATCATTGTCTTCGTCGATACGCAGATATTCATTTACAAAATTTGCCGGCTTCACTCTCAGATGTTCTGACAAACGTTCAATGTCTTTATTCTTGAGTAATGGCCCGGTGGTTGAACAACAATTTGCACACTTCAGACAATCGATTTTTTCAAATGCTTTTTCGTGTAAATCATGAACCAGATTATCCAGGTCACGCCCGGGAATTTTTTTCAGCTTTTCAAAAAAGGATCTGTTTTCTTTCTTTTTTGCTCTGGCTACTTCGAGGAGTTTTTCATACTCTGATTTCATTGGGGCAAGTTAACTATTAACTGATAAAGAAAAATGAAAGGTGACCAAGCGGGCACTAATTCACGGACAGTTTCTGAAACTTTGGATTATGAATCATTGCATGTTAATAAAACAAACTTTCAACCTCCTGAAATTTGTAACAAAATCCGAAATTAACGTTTAATCAACCACACAATTTAACCAACTAAAATCTAAACAAATGTTAGAATTAAACTGGACAATTATCCTGGTCTCTGCCCTGGTTCCGACCGTTACGGGCATGATCTGGTACAATCCAAAGGTATTTGGAAATGCCTGGATGAAACTGAATGGTTTCACAGAAGAACAAATGAAAGGAGGAAGTTTGCCAAAAATGATCATTTTGTCAATCATCTTCAGTTTGTTAATTACGATGGCATTACACCCAATTGTTATTCACCAGATGGGAATCTATTCTGTCCTTGCTAATGAACCCGGAATTCAAGGGGCAAATGGGGCTATTGATGTTTCTTCAGAAGCTGGCGCCTATTTAACTGATTTTTTTACCAAATACGGGGATCGGTTCCGGACATTCAAACACGGTGCATTTCATGGTGTCTTAGCTGCTCTATTCCTCATCTTCCCAACATTTGCCATTAATGGAATGTTTGAAAGAAAACCCTTTAAATTAACACTTATCCATGCCGGATACTGGATGTTAACACTTGGAATTATTGGTGGACTGATCTGTCAGTTTACCTGATCTAAAAACTGTCGCTACTCCTTCTAATCTGAGTAGCGGCAGTTTTTTCAACATTTTTATTTTTAAGACTTTTATATTTTATCTTCGCTGCCCCTAAGCCATTATAGGCTGGTTTAATTAAATGAGAGCAGCAAATTCCGGAATATCTTACTTTGTCTTTTTGATCACTATCATTTTCCTGCAAGGAAAATTTGCATTTGCTCAGGTTTCATTACCGGAAAGAAATCCCCTGAAATTAACTTTCAGAGGCGGTGCCATGTCAAACAACGGAGATCTTGCTGCTGAATTAAAAATGAAATCGGATGGCGAACTTGGCTATACAGTCGACATGGATTATACTGCCATCGGTGAAGCTGAATTGTCTATCGACCTTTTACATTTCAGAGGCGCAGGTTTAGGAATTCAATTTGCAGGAATGTTTGCACGACCTGAATTCATAGCGACAGATGCTTTTGGAGTAAGTCAGCGTGTGGCAATGACACAGATTGAAATTGCGAAAGCAACAGTTGCATTTTCTTTCAATGGCTCTGATCCATATACTATGTTTGAATTACCTTATCATAGTAACAAGGAAGCTGTATTAGGTGTAACAGGAATGATCATTCGTACACAGAATACAAAACTCACTTCCTATGCTACCGATACTCTTGGCATCAAGGAGATAAGCGGCGATTATTGCCAGGCACTGGGAATCAACTTCGGATGGAACTGGCGATTAGGACAATCAGGATGGGTATTGGGAATAAATGGCGCGGTTATGTTTGTCATTAATAAAAGTCACATCGTTGATGTTATTACAGAAGAAAATGCGCTTTACTCTTCAGGAAAAATGGAATTCGCTCCCCGTGTGATCACCGCCGGATTAGGGTATCATTTCTAAAATACTATTCTAGTTCTTTATCCAGACGGATTTTCTTCCGCGCCTTTCTTTTACTCTCTTCTTTCTTTTTGTCTTTTACAACCTTCTCTTTGAATCTTCCGTCATAAAACCCTGCCTGGATAGCAAGTTTACGCTGGAGTTTCTTGGCAATATTCATAGAGGAGTTTTTGTCTTTTTTCATTTCTGTTGAGGGGTAAGTAGTGGAGGGGTATTGGTCCGAAGAAGCAAATTTACAATTGCCTAATTGAAAACAGATAATGTTTATCAGGATTTCGATTATTTTTTATGCGTGCGTTGTGCGGAAAATAATCGAAGCTTAAAAAATTTCCCGCAGATTTTCGCAGATAAAAACGCAGATAAGGCGCAGAAAGGGGCGTATTTTTGAGAGTAATTTCCAAAAAATTAATCAGGAGTAAAACAAATACGGGAATTAATGCTAATAATTTCAATTAAATTCACAGGATCTGCGCCTTATCTGCGTTTTTATCTGCGAAAATCTGCGGGAGAAAACATATTGTTTTTTCGTTAGATGGATAAGATTTCTAGATTTTGTCATCCGGATTTCTGATTTTCTGCAGTTTGTTACGTGTAAAAATTCCCTATCTTAGTCTAAACTTTTACACTATGCCTTTTCCTTGACGCATAGATATCTTAACAAAGCTCACCGATGTAGGTCAGCATGGAATTTTTTGGTCTGATCTCATCCTGCAAAATTTTATTTTCTAACCACAAAATATTTCGCAAATGAAAATCTACGACGACAAACACATTAAGAACGTGGTGCTCGTGGGCGCCCCGAAATCCGGCAAGACCACATTGGCTGAGGCCATGATCTTTGAAGCCGGATTAACAAACAGACGCGGTACGGTTGAAGAAAAAAATACGGTCTCCGATTACCACGAAATAGAACACGAAAGAGGTAGCTCGGTTTATGCCACCTCAATGCACACTGAATGGAAAGATTATAAGATCAATCTTATTGACACCCCCGGTTTAGACGATTTTATAGGGGAAGTGATCTCCTCACTTAGAGTTGCAGACACAGCAGTTATGTTACTCAATGCAGAACACGGAGTTGAAATTGGAACAGAACTCATCTGGAACTACGTTGAAAAATTTAATAAGCCCATCATTTTTGCCATCAATCACCTCGACCATTCTAAATCTGATTTCGATGCAACTCTCGAACAGGCAAAGCAACGTTTTGGAAAAGCGATAACTCTAATGCAGTATCCTGTCAGACAAGGCGAAGATTTTAATTCAATCATCGACTTGCTGAACATGGTCATGTACAAGTTTCCGGAGAAAGGCGGAAAACCGGAAAAACTTCCGATCCCTGCTGAAGAAATGGAACGTGCCAATCAACTGCACAATGAGCTTGTCGAAAAAGCAGCAGAGAATGATGAAAAGCTTATGGAACTGTATTTCGAAAAAGGTACACTCGATGAAGATCAGCTCCGCGCCGGTTTAAAAGCTGGTATGTTACATCATGACGTATATCCGGTGTTCTGTCTCTCAGCGAAAAAAAATATGGGCAGCGGACGTTTGATGAGTTTCATCGACAATGTGGCTCCTTCTGCAACAGAATTATTTCCTGAAAGCCTGTTTGATGGCGATGAACTTGAATGTAAAGCTTCCGGACCGGCAACTGTATTTGTTTTCAAAACACTCATTGAACCACATCTCGGAAAACTTTCTTTCTTTAAGGTAATGTCCGGCGAAATAAATGCCGGAATGGATCTTGTAAATTCCGTTACCGGACAAACAGAAAGATTGAATCAGTTATTCATCATGGATGGCAAAAACAGAAATGTTGTTTCCAAATTAACTGCAGGTGATATTGGCGCCACATTGAAACTGAAAGATACACTTACAAATCAGACGTTGTGTACTCCCGGAAAACGGATCCAAATTGAACCAATCCATTTTCCTGAAGCAAGACTTCGTACTGCTATCATAGCTAAAAACAAAAACGATGACGAGAAGTTAGGAACAGTGCTTGCGGAAATTCATCAGGAAGATCCTACTCTGAATATTGAATACTCCCGCGAATTAAAGCAGGTATTGTTGTCAGGTCAGGGCGAATTGCATCTGGCTGTAACGAAATGGCGTTTAGAAAAAATATATCACCTCGATGTTGAATTTATTAAACCGCGGATTCCTTATCGTGAAACTATCCAGAAACTTTCTGTTGCTTCCTATCGTCACAAAAAACAAAGTGGTGGTGCCGGACAATTCGGCGAAGTCAATCTGAAAATTGAACCCTATTTTGATGGCATGGCGGAACCGGAAGGTCATAGTATCCGCGAAAAGGAAATTCTGGACTTACCATGGGGCGGACGACTGGTATTTTACAATTGCATTGTAGGTGGAGTGATCGATCAACGGTTTATTCCTTCTATTCAAAAAGGCATCATGGAAAAAATGCATGAAGGTCCGTTGACAGGAAGTTATGTGCGTGATATCAGAGTGATCGTGTATGATGGCAAGATGCATCCTGTTGACTCAAATGATATTTCTTTCAAGATCGCAGGAATGATGGCCTTCAAAGAAGCTTTCCATTCTGCAGATCCTAAAATTCTTGAACCGATCTATGAAGTGGAAATAAAAGTTCCTGAAGAATTAATGGGAGATGTTGTTACTGACTTGCAATCACGAAGAGCAATAATTCTCGGAATGGATTCCGTTGGGACTTACCAGATCATTAAAGCCAAAACTCCACTTGCGGAGCTGGATAAATATTCAACTTCACTTCGCTCGATCACTCAGGGAAGAGGAAGCTATTCAGGAAAATTTACTGAATACGCTCCTGTCCCTTCAGAGATTCAGAAAAAACTTGGTGAAGAGTACAAAAAAACCGAGGTTCATTGAACCAAAAGTGGAAATGCGAAAGAGCCCGGCGATGTGTTGACGGGCTCTTTTTTTGCGGCATTATTCCTAAATTCAAATGAAAAAAGGAGAAGCACTTTTTATCAATACTTCCCTTATCCCCTTTTTGATTAATGAATTAATTTAGATATCATTTTTTGCTATCAGGATTCCTCACCAAATGTTAAAAAACTCCCGAAATCCTGACCAAACCATAACAAAAAGCCTGCTTGAATTGTTTACTTTTAGTCAGTTGAACCAGGTCCAACAAGCCCTTTTAAAAAATCTGTTATTGAATCAAATTCGTCACAATCACTTCATGCTGGATGCAGTTTATATCAGGAAATTCGCCAAACTAAATCCGGTAAAGCGGTAATTAACGTTTATTCGATGGTCTGGCCAAACGATTCAAATGTTAAATAAAAATCTTTAGTTCAACTCCTCAAATTATCATTGCATTCACCCAAAAAATATCAATATCTACGTAAATAACTACGAATTTACCTAGTATATCAGTACTTTTACCAAGTTATCTCACAACAAAATATGAAAAGAAAATTATTACTCCCGGTATTCTTCTTACTAATTCTGGTTTCTGCAGCTCATGCCCAAATCCAGTTCTCTAAGGAATATGGAGGACAGTACAACGAGGATGGCAGGTGGATGGAACAACTTCCTGACAGCGGATATATTATGGTTGGGGGAACGGCAACATACAGTAATGGCCAAACAGATTTCTGGTTGGTACGTGCTGATGCATATGGTAACCAACTCTGGACAAAATCTATCGGCGGTACGGAATTCGATTTTGCCAATATGGTAAAACCAACTCCGGTCGACAATGGATTTATCATCTGCGGTCTTACAAATTCATATGGCGGTGGTGATAACGACGGCTGGATTGTAAAGACAGATGTAAACGGTAATACTATATGGTCAAGGACTGTTGGTGATGCCGGTTTACAGGAACTTGAAGCGATCGTACTTACTTCCGATGGTGGCTATGCAGCAATAGGTGTAAACTATACTACAGGTACTCAGTACTACGATATCCTTCTGGTCAAATTAAATTCTGCAGGAGTTATTCAATGGCAAAAAAATATCGGTGGTCAGGGATATGAGATCGGAAATTCAATTCAGGAAACAGCTGATCATGGATTTATCCTGTCAGGACAAACTTATAGTTACGGACTGGAAGATGGAGACACTTATCTTGTAAAAACCGATTCTGCAGGAAATGTTGAATGGGAAAAATCAATTACTAATAAAGGAATTCAGGAATCGCACTATGTTGCAATTGCACCCGACGGAGGTTATGTAATGATCGCTGATGCTGACAGTCTGGACAACAGTCTGGGTCAAACTGATATCTGGCTGATCAAAACCGATTCGAATGGTGATACTTTATGGACAAAAACTATTGGCGGCAATAAAAAAGATGGCGGGAAGACGGTTGAAATCACTGCAGACGGTGGATTGATCCTTGGAGGAATTTCAAGAAGTTTCGGACTGATCAATCCAAATTATTATTTTATTAAAACCGACAGTCTTGGAAATATAGAATGGCAGAATACATCATACGGATCAATCTATCATGATCATGGTTATCGCGCAATTGAAACTTCAGACGGTGGATATGCACAGTTTGGTTATTTCAGAAACTCAGCAGGATTTATGAATTACTGCCTTGTTAAAGTTGGTCCAAATGGCGGAGTTACAAAAGACATTGGTATCGATGAGTTCATTACTCCTTATACTTCTCTTTGCCGTAGTAATAACATTCCACTTGAATTAAAGCTTACGAATTACGGCGCAACGAATGAAACAAATATTGTTGTTACAATTGATATTGATAATGGAACTAATATAACCACACTTCGTGATACTTTAACGGGATCCCTTTTAAGCGGAGAAAGCAGAAATCTTCTTTTCGATGATACATATAACTTTAATGTGGATGGTACCTATATTGTAACTGCGCACACTTCACATCGTAATAGTGATATCAGTTACTCGAATGATACAAACATTGTAACTGTTACAGTATTGCCGCCAACTGTCGATCCGCAAACTGTAAGTGGTATCAGTTGTGCTGCAGCTTCACTTGCACTTTCTGCCACGCCTTCTTCTGCAAACGATTCTTTATTCTGGTATGATTCTCCTGTTAACGGAGAACTGGTTATGACCGGTACAAATTATACAACTCCTACTCTTACTTCTTCTGCAAGTTATTACGTTGAAGCTGTAAAAGGAAAAGGCAGCAAGGTTGGTCCGGTCGACAACAGTATCGGAAGTGGAAACACAAATAACAATGGTTACCTTAAATTCGATACGCGACTTGCATTGAAATTGATTTCGGTAAAAGTAGTTGCTAACTCTCCAGGTAACCGTACCATCGAATTGCGAAATTCATCCGGAACTGTTCTCCAGTCAAAAACAATAAACCTTCCTGCCGGAGAAAGTCGTGTCTATTTAGATTTTGATGTCCCTCAGGGAAATGATTTCCAGTTAGGACTGGGAAGTGGTAGCGGTAATTTATTCAGGAATACCAGCGGTGCAAATTTCCCATACGACATCTCCAAAACAATTGAGATCTACGGTTCAAGTTCGACCAGCAGCAGCGTTTACTATTATTTTTACGACTGGTATATTTTTGTTCCATTCGAAAATTGCGGAAGTAACCGTGTGGAAGCAGAAGCTAATATCGGAACCTCTACACCTACGAATGCATACGATCAGACTCGTTGCGGCCCTGGTAGTGTAACACTGACAGCTTCCGGAGTTTCCGCTGACCTTGACTGGTATGATGCACCAACCGGTGGCACCCTTGTTGATCCGGGGCAAAATTTTACAACACCATCTTTATCATCATCAACAACTTATTATCTGGAAGTAGCAGGCTGTTCACCTCGAATTGCTGTACAGGCTATTATCAGTTCACAACCCGCTCCTCCAACAGCTTCTGATGTTACTAATTGTGGTCCTGGACAGATCGTTCTGACTGCTACATCTACAGATTCTCTTTTCTGGTATGATGCTGCAACAAATGGAACACTACTCGGAACAGGTTCGACATTCACAACTCCTTACCTGAATTCAACTCAGACTTATTATGTTTCAGCAGGTGCTGCATGTCCTAGTGCACGTGTTCCTGTCAGAGCTGTGATCAATTCAGTAGCGCCGCCTGTAGTTTCAAATGTCATTGCTTGCGGACCTGTTTCTGTTACACTTAATGCAACATCTTCTGATCCTGTGGGCTGGTATGATCAGCAAATCGGCGGAACTTTACTTGCCACAACTTATAACTTCGTTACACCAATACTTGGTACTTCAACAACCTATTTCGCTCAGTCACTCGGCGCGTGTCCAAGTTCAAGAATTCCTGTCATAGCTGATATAACAACTGTCGCTGCTCCTGTTGGAACAGATGCCGACAGATGTGGTCCCGGAGTTGTTGTACTTTCTGCACAGTCGATAGACACTGTGACCTGGTGGACTGCCATTACTGCCGGTACGCAATTGGGTTCCGGATTGATCTATACTACTCCTGTTATTTCTGCAACTACAGTTTACTATGCACAAGGTGCGCACAATGGTTGCACAAGTGTTCGTACTCCTATCACTGCAACAATCACCTACACACCTGCTCCTACTGCAAGCGATAGCGCGAATTGCGGTCCAGGAACAGTTGATCTGGCAGCTGCTTCTGCAGATACAATTTACTGGTACGATGCACCAACAGGTGGTACTCTTCTTTTCACAGGAGATGTATTCACTACTCCATCCCTGACGACAACAACAACGTATTATGCACAGGCGAGTTTAGCTTGTCCAAGTACACGTACTGCCGTTGACGCCATCATTTCAACTACTGCGGCAGATCCTGTTGTTCAGGATACAGCAGTGTGTGGGACTTCTTCTGTGACCATTTCCGCATCAGCTACAAATCCAATTACATGGTATGATGCTCCAGGCGGAACCGTACTTGGAACAGGAAGTACATACACTACTCCATCGATCTCTTCCTCTACGACTTACTATGCAGTCGCAGGGATTCCCGGTTGTATCAGTAATGCAGTACCACTTGAGGTAACTGTAAATACTGTTCCTGCTACACCAACTGTAACTACTGCCAGTAACTGCGGTCCTGCACAGCTTTCAGTAACAGCAACAGCTGCTGACCCTGTATCATGGTATTCTGCAGCAAGCGGAGGAACATTATTATCATCAAATGCAACCTATACGTCAACCTTTAATTCAACAACAACTGTCTATGCAATTTCCACAAATGGTCTTTGTAATAGCATTGCGGTACCATCTACTATAACCATTCACACGATACCGAATATCAACATCGGTCCGGCGGTGATCAGTATCAACAGCGGACAAACTGTAACTCTGGATCCGGGTGCAGGATTCTCCAGCTATCTGTGGAGCACCACTGCAACAACTCAGACCATTACGACAGGCATTGCCGGATTTTACTATGTAACTGTAACTGATGGTAACGGCTGCCAAGGTGCAGATTCGGTAACTGTCAATGTTATCATTGGAATCGAAGATCCGGAAGCTGAAAATGCTTTTATGGTTTACCCTAATCCAACAAGGGGAATGTTCCGACTGGTTGTAAGAAACACTTCCCAGAATTTTGATGTAAGGATCACAGACGTGTTAGGGAAATTGATCACAACAGACAGACACACTGAAAATACACTTTATTCAAAATCATTCGACCTTACAAATGAACCAAACGGTGTTTATTTCATTTCCATTATTGGAACGAATGGAATTGTAACAAGAAGTGTAATTATTGAGTAAACAGTTAAACGGTAAAAGTCATAAACCTGCCGTTTTCACGGCAGGTTTTTTTATTATAATTTAGTCCCATAATTCCCTCAAATAATATGAAAAAAATCTATCTCTTTACTTTAACCTTCCTTTTGGTGTCGTTCATTTCTAATGCTCAGACAACCTGGGAAAAATTATTCTCTGCAAAAAATACTGATGTATTCAGAAGTGTCAAGGAAGTTCCTGCCGGAGGATTTGTTGCTGCAGGCTATACTTCTGATTCGACAGTTAATGATACAGATGCATACGTAGTCCGAATGACTGCTATTGGAGATACGCTCTGGACGTACAGACAGAATATTGGTTTAAGTAAAAAAGACCTGTTCTATAAAGTCATCGTTACTTCCGATGGCGGATTTGCAATGTGCGGTTATACCAGTAGTATCACAGGAATTTCTGATGACATCCTGATCGTAAGATTAAATTCCAGCGGACAGATGTTATGGACGAAAACACTGGGAGGTGCAGGACGTGACCGGGCTCAGGATATCATTGAACTTGGAAGCGGTTCGTTTATGGTGACAGGCTATACGACTTCTTCTCCGGCTTCTTACTACGATGCCTTTCTGTATAAAATCAACTCCAGCGGTGATTCGACCTGGTATAAATTGTATTCAACCGGATCCTTCCTATATGATGATGCAAATTCGGTAAGAGCGCTAAGCAATGGCGGATTTCTGATGGGTGGACAAAGTGCGAATGGTGCAAATGGTTTTGACCAGTTTTTGATCCGGACCGATGATTCAGGAAATGTCTTGTGGACAAAAAAATTCGGAACTGCTTTAACTGATAATATTGAAGCGATCGCTGTTGGAAATGATTGTTTTTATCTGGCCGGAGGAACAGCAGGTGCCGGAGTTGGTGGTGATGATGGTTATGTAGTGAAAACAGATACTTCCGGAAATGTTCTCTGGTCAAAAACATATGGAGGTTCGTTTCCGGATGATTTTCATACAATTCAAATTACCGGTGATGGCGGATTGATCATGGCAGGAACAACAAGCAGCACAGGCCCTCTTCAACCGAATATGTGGTTGATGAGAACTGATGCTAACGGAGACTCGCTATGGTCGAATACATACGGTGGCGACAATCATGATCATGGCTACAGTGGTATTCAAGCGGCAGATGGTGGTTATGTTATCGTTGGACATACAGGAAGTTTTGGTTTCAATGGCGAAGATGCTTATATCGCGAAAACAAATTCATCAGGAATAATTATCGATAGTTTGGTTTATACTACTGTTTCAGCATTGATCACTCCAACATCAACAGGTTGCGGAACAACAAATGTCCAGGTAAAAGTACTACTCAGGAATTTCGGAAATGCTATTGTTCCTAACGTTCCTTCTACTGCTGATATAACAGGTGCACTCACGACCACCCTTACCGGATTGTATAACGGTAATTTCTATCCGCAGGATGCTGACACACTTATTTATTCAACTACAATCAATACTACTACAGGAGGTACATACACTTTTGTGCTTACAACAAATAATAACAATGATGTGTTCCCTGCAAGGAATTCATTGACTGTAACTCTGAACATAGATGGCAACTATGGAGTTCCATCAACTACCGGTGGAATGAATTGCGGGCCCGGAACAGTAACGCTTTCCGGAACTTCGGCAGGCACAATTTATTGGTTTGATGTTCCTACCGGTGGAGTTTCACTTGGTACCGGCGCAACGTTTGTCACTCCTTCTATCTCTGCCAATACAAATTACTATGCACAAAGCGGATTGAATTGTCCGAGCGGAAGAAGCACTGTGCTTGCTACTATCAATTCAATTCCCGCTGCACCAACAGGAACAGATGGTTCCCGTTGTGGTACAGGAACAGTTGACCTTTCAGCAAACTCAGCTAGTCCGACGATAGAATGGTATACAGCATCTACAGGTGGTAGTTCAATTGCAACCGGTACAACTTTTACTACTCCATCGATCTCTTCTACTACAACCTATTATGTACAATCCGTTGATGCAACTACATGCATTTCTACAAGAGCTGCTGTAAACGCAACAATTAATACTGTACCAGCAGATCCGACTACAACAGGCGGAAACGTTTGCGGAACAGGAAGCACAACAACTCTTTCCGCATCAGGTACCGGAATCTTCTGGTATGATGATGCATCCGGAACGAATCAGGTCGGAACCGGCGGTAACTGGATCACTCCTGCCCTGAGTGCAACTACAACTTTCTATGCACAATCTTTCGACGGGACATGTGGAAGTAATTTTATTCCTGCTACTGCTACTCTGGTAAGTCTGCCTTCTGTTTATGTGGGTCCTGATACTGCAATAGAAATTGGAACCGCCTATGTGCTTGATGCAGGTCCGGGGTTTGTTAGCTATCTCTGGAATACTTCAGATCCAACTCAACTCCTGACAGTATATGGCCCCGATACATTCTGTGTCGAAGTTACAGATGCGAATGGTTGTTCAGCAACTGATTGTGCCATCATCGATTTCTTTGTAGGTATAAATGATGAAAACATAAATTCGGCTTTCAATGTTTATCCGAATCCGGCTAATGATAAAGTAAATATTTTGTTTACAGAAAAAATGAGAAATGCCGCTTTATCGATCGTCGATGTTTCAGGAAAAGTGGTCTACTCTACTCTCGTTTCAAATGCTGATGCAGGAACTTCTCATTTGATCTATACAAGTGAATTCAGTGCTGGAATCTATTTTGTAAAGATCAGTTCTGATGATAAGATGTTCGTAAGGAAAATGATGGTGAGGTAACCAGCAGGACTTTGTCCTGGTAGTCAAGATGACTACCGGGACAGAGTCCCGGTAGTCACACACTCAAATATAAGTTTACCATCTGTGTTACCTAAAACACCTTCTGCGGCACGTTCAGGATGTGGCATCATACCAAATACATTTTTTCCGGCATTACATATTCCGGCAATGTCATCAAGTGTTCCGTTTGGATTTGAAAGCGGGGTAATGTTTCCTTCTTCATCACAATAACGGAAAAGTATCTGCCCGTTAGCTTTCATCTCTGCCATCGTCGCTTCATCTGCATAAAATCTTCCTTCGCCATGAGCAATAGGAATTTTCAATACGCGGTCTAATGCTATAGAAGCGGTAAGTAATGAATCGTTATTATCAGCTTTGATGAATACATTTTTACAGACGAACTGATGATGCTCATTGTGAGTCAGCGCTCCCGGTAAAAGTCCGGCTTCACATAATATCTGGAATCCGTTACAAATTCCAAGAACATATCCGCCCTGATTTGCAAATGCAATCACTTCTTTCATGATCGGTGAAAAACGTGCAATCGCTCCTGATCTCAGATAATCACCGTACGAAAATCCGCCCGGTAAAATAATGAAATCACACCCCTGAAGATCGTGATCTTTGTGCCATAATTTGACAACCTGTAATCTTAAAACATTACGAAGTACATGGACCATGTCTTCATCGCAATTGGAGCCGGGAAATACAACAACACCTATTTTCATGCAACGAAGGTACTAAGGGGAAACGTCAATAGGAACTGATACTATGGTTTTTTTTGTAAATGAATGTAAAGATCAGCGTTGCACCTGATTTAATTATTATTGTACTGATATGATGAAAGCTTCTTCATCAGCTCTTTTCGGGCATTGTGTATCCGTACTTTAACCGTTCCCAAAGGGATTTTTAAAAATTTCGAAATCTCCTCGTATTTATATCCTTGATAGCTAAGCATAAATGGTGTCCTCAGATTATCTGATAGTTCATTCAGGGCAGCATTTATGTCTTTCATTACCAGGTTTCCTTCACCTTCATTACTTCTGTTGGATGCAGCAGAATTCAGATAATACTGGTCTTCTGTAGTGTCGTTGAAGATCCTGGATTTCATAGCCCGTCTGTACTTATTGATAAAGATGTTCTTCATCATCGTATATAACCAGCCTTTCAAATTTGTCCCTGTTGAAAATTTATCTTCATTGATAAAAGCCTTCAGCATCGTATCCTGAACAAGATCTTCCGCCTCCATTTGGTCATGTGTCAGCTTGATCGCATAGTTCTTAAGCGGGGACTCTTCCTGAGTAACCTTGACCTGAAATTCTCTTGTTCTTTCCATGACCTTTTGTTTAATCTTTTTATATTATTCTTAGACAAACGTAAGGGACAAATTCAGATAAAACAAGTTTTGTTTATTATTTAACATATTTTCTTAAACAAAATAATCCAAAAAAATCAGCTAAATTCGATATGTAATTGATTATAAACCCTTTATAAATAAAGGGGTATTTTGATATTCCAAGCCGGAAGGTCCATTACAGGGCTTTCTAAACCGCTTTAGAAATATCAACCAGGAAACCTGATCCGGAAAACCAATGAAGTGGAAACTGGAAACTTATCAGTGTTGCAGGAAAAATAAGATTCTGGGAAACTTAATGCCTGGTTTAATATGATCTTTGATCAAGAGTTCGCAGAAGTGGTAATATTGATCTGTGAGCAATGTGGTCAAACACAAAAACAAAAATTAAAATCCCTTATTGATTTCAGGAAACTGATTTCAGATAAAAATAATTTTTACCGGCCAGTATTGACTAACATTCAAAAATCAAAAATATTTATTCAGGTCACCGGGTTGTTTGATCACTTCCATTCCTTCACCGACCATGTCAGGATATTGATTAAAAAAACGGCCTGTTACAAGAACTCTTGAAGAACGAAACTTGTCGCGCAAAGCAGAAAGCATTTCAGAAGCAAACTCCAATGTATAGGTAGTTGTCATTGAGACAATAATAAAATCAGGCTGATAACGCAAACCAATTTTTTCTACATCTGCCAAAGGAACATTTTGCCCCAGGTAAATGGAATGATTTCCTGACTTACGGATCATGTAATTTCCAAAAAGTAAACCGAGTTCATGTAGCTCCGTTTCAGGTAAAAACATTAAGAATTTTTTGCCGGCAGCATCCTTCCGGACAGGCTGTCCCTCGATTGCTACAATCAATTTCTGCCGGATCAGGTTCGTAATGAAATGTTCATATGCAGGATTGATCGTTCCCGTCTGCCACATCACACCAATTGCACCCAGAAAAGGAAATACAACATCCATCATGGTATTCTCTAATCCTAATTGCAAAATACATGTTGACAAAGTCCTTTCGAAGGCGATCTCATCCAGTTCGATCATCGCTGAGATCATTGTCTGAATAATAACAGGATGCTTCTCTGTTTGCAAAGAATAAGTTACTATCAGATCACTGATCTCTTTTGCATTCAAACGGATGATCTCTGAGATCTTATGTCCGTTATGATTAAGCAAAGAAATGTTGAGTAAAAGTTTCAGATCATTATCATCGTAATACCTGATGTTTGTATCAGTACGTTTTGGAAGAGGTATACTATAGCGCTGTTCCCAGATACGGATCGTATGAGCCTTTATGCCTGTTAATAGTTCTATGTCCTTGATTGAGTACCTTCCCATAATAAATAGTAACAACAATTAAACGAACAAATTGTTCGTGTGCAATACTAAGAATCTTTATGATTTATTGCAGACGAATTTATTAAAATTTGAAAAGGAACTACATGAAAAAACGGCAATCAAAGATTTTTACTGAAAAACTTCCTTGTTAAAACCTTCTGAAACTCGCGCTGGACGACCATTTCAGCAAGTTTTGTCGTAAAGTCCCCTCCAGAGTACTCTTGAACCAGTTTTCTGAAAGAATTTTCACTGATATCGATCTGATAAAGCAAGGCCTGAAAGCCACTTCTGTTCGTCTTAAACATGGTACTTAAAACAGGTTCTACCTGCGACACCAGTTCAGAGTATGCAGTATATTCATTCCCACTGAATACTATCTCTGCCTTGTACATACTAAAGTCCCGGATCACCTGAGCAGCAGTCTCACGAATGATCTCCAGATCATGACGATATTTTTCAGGAGAAAGATCCATTATTTGTCTTTTGAAAAGTCGATCACCAGTCTTTCTACCGGATGATCATTCAGAATATGTTCATCTATGATCTGACCGATATCGCTTTCTTTTACACCACCATAAAACACACCTTCAGGATACACCACCATCGAAGGCCCATGTTCACAGGCATCGAGACATCCTGAACGCTGTGCTCTTACAGGAAAATCAATTTGTCTCTCTTTGAGTTGTTTCTTGAACTCCCGGACAAGATTCATTCCGCATTCTTCGCCACATGATTTTCTCTGTCCTTCTGCTCGTTGATTGGTACAAATAAAAATGTGTTTCTTATATTTCATTGATCAAAGATAACTAAATTGGAAAACTCAACAGAACAACTAACAGAATTAAATTACAAACCATGAACTTTATTCCCATCCTCGAAATTGCCGGACGAAGTGTAGCGGTATATGTTGTCATTATTTTAGGCATAAAGATCTTCGGCAAAAAAGAACTTTCACAATTATCTGTGATCGACCTCGTGTTCATACTACTGATAAGTAATTCTGTTCAGAATGCAATGGTAGGATCCAATACTTCCCTCCTTGGAGGTATTACCGCTGCTGGGGCATTATTCATTGTCAATTACATTCTGAAACAATTTCTTTTCCGGGAGAAAAATCTCAGCCGGTGGATACAAGGGTCGCCTGTCATTCTAATCCATGAAGGGAAGATCGTAGAAGAACATTTGAAACAAGAACGAATCACACACGATGAACTGGATGCCGCTGTCAGAGAACATGGAGTGAGATCAGTTGACGAGGTCAATCTTGCAATATTGGAAGTAGATGGATCAATTAGTATACTTTCGGACAATTTCAAGACACATTCGAGGAGAAGAAGAAAACCAAGAAAACAACTTATAAGTGAAAAGTGAAAAAAAATTCAGACAATCACTATTACGGTAAAACATAATAGCACATACGGGTCAGGTTATTA